>CAJTZQ010000028.1 GCA_910583795.1 uncultured Muribaculaceae bacterium | reverse complement strand
TATTTCTGCCTTAGAATGTAGTTGAATTGCGCATCGTACTGGATATATGGCTGTAGCTTCGGATTTCCTATCACTGTCGAGTAGTCATTGATGTGACTTGTGCCGCCATGAAGCTCCCAATATGATGGATAGATGCGTTGAGTACTGAGATTGAGCTGGAATATGCTTTTCGGTGTCTTGTAGTAAGTTGCTCCGAGTTGAGGAATGAAATTCCAGTTGTGCTGATATTTATTATGATAATACTCGCCCTTTGCCGATACGTTGAACGACAGACCCCAGTCAAACGACCGCTGTGTGCCGATATAAAGACTCGCCACATCTTCGTTGAGAATATCATCGAAATCATGATTGTCCGACAATGCGTAACGTTGCGAGCTGTGGTCTTTCGAGTGCTGATATTCCGCCCCGTAATTCAGTTGCCATTTGCCGAACTGATGCTGTTGGTCGATATACACATGCCATCGGTTTATCTCCTGACCGTTGTCGGAGCCAAGTAGATAATCGGCATCCTTAAACAATGATTGGGAACGATTCTCGGAATAGGAGGTATAGTCTCCCCCGACAGTCATACAGAATGGTGCTGTGTAACGCAGAGCTATATTATGATAACCGACAGGCGACAGCATCTTGTAGGCATTTGTATAGTTGCCCAACGTACCCGATGATAGTGCCCGACTCTTTGAATCTGAGATTATCTGACCGTTGTAAGTGAGTTTGAGTGTTCTATATGAGGCGGAAGCAAATATGGCATTGTTCCAGTTCTGACCGATGCGGCGCATATCATCCTCAATCATTGTCCGCTTACCATTATATAGATGATTCGACCATGTTTCCTCGCGGCTCCACGATTTACTGCGCGTTAGACCATAGTTTAAGTCGAAAGTCCAATCCTTTATAGCGTATGTGGCTGCAAGTACACCGCCATACGAGCCATAGTGCGCCTGATTGTATCCGGCTCTGACCTGTCCCTGCAAACCATCAAGAGGTGTCGGAGTTTTCAAAACCACGTTAATTACTGCACCATTGACATGATACTTAGCCGGAGCGGAATACATAATCTCTACGTTTTTCAATCTGTCAACCGGAGTGTTGTAGAGGAGTTGATAAAGATTCTGGAGAGGCATATTGGTAAGCTCACCATTGAGAATAATAGTGACATTTGAGGCTCCGCTCAGACCTATCATGCCGTTATTGTTCGTCACGCCCGGAAGATAGCCGAGAGCCTCAAGTATGTTATTTACAGGCTTATCGCTGACTATGCCAGGCAAGTCAACGACCATAATTCCGTCTTCACCTTTTATCTGTGGCTTCTCACCTTTTACAACAACTTCATTGAGTTGTTGGGCAGAAATCGTATCGGGCTCTACAATCTGGGCATAGGAGGCTGTGCTGTGTAGGATTGTTATGAAAAGGAATGCTTTTTTCATAGTTATTAGTTTTTTCTGAGGCAAAGTTACTTCCAAATACTTTCATCATCACGATGCCCAACCTTATTTAGTCTTAAATGCTCCCTTATTTAGTCTTAAATCGAAGTTTTCCTAATCGATTGTATGACGGATTATTAGTAAATTTGCGGTGATTAATGATTTTTACATGAGACCGCGAGCACTTCGTGATTGCAGATATGAAACGTTTTAAGACCATATCAACCACGTTTATTATTGTCATTGCAGTCATTTTCGGTTGCAATGTCTGTTATCTCATATCCCTTTATAATTCTATAAGGGCAAATGTTGAACGAGATGTGATGACGGCCATGGCCGATGCCGATATTGATGACCTCATGTATCGCGCCGGCAGAGCGCAAGGACTGGCATCAAATGTAAAAGTACAAGAGGATATTGAAGAAAACAATACGCCAAGAAAGGCTGAGGCTTCTACATATAGGGATGAACACGGTCAACTCATTTCTGTGAGGACTGAGGCAGACGGAACTGTTATTGAAGAGCGGGCTATGTTGTCAGAAAACAGTTCATATTCCAATCAGATGGTTGATGCAATGAGCAGACAATTTCATGCGATTATGGAAAAGTATATCCCTTATGACATGGCGGTAATGGATAGCGTTTTACGCAATCAGCTTTCTTACAGATTAATTTATCCCGATTTTTTATGTGTGAGAGTTGTTAACAGCAGGGATTCTGTGATCTGCGACAATTCTAAACTAAAGAGTGAATTTGGATTGGATTCCTTCCGCTTTAATATCAATCCAGACGAGGGAATATATTATCAGGCATACATGACACCTCTAACACGTCATATAATTTCGGAAATGTCAGGCGTGATCGTGACCATTTTTCTTCTGATGGTTGCGTTTACTATGGCTTTTTGGTATTTATTCCGGACGGTGTCACGATTGCGAACTATTGAGGAAATGAAGGATGATTTTGTCAGCAACATGACGCATGAGTTGAAAACGCCGATAGCCATCGCTTATTCCGCCAATGATGCACTGCTCAATTATGATACTGCAAACGACCCTCAGAAAAAGGTAAAATATTTGAATATTGCCAATAAACAGCTAAAACGGCTCAGCGAACTGGTAGAGAATATTCTTGCGATGAGTATGGAGCGGAGAAAAACAATGAAGCTAAAACCGGAGAGAGTTCTATTGCGGCATTTTATTGAAGAAATAGCCGCTGCTCAGCGTATGAGAGGTGATAAGGAGATAACCATAAATGTAGATGTCGACAAAAATGTTTCGATAGAAGCTGACAAGACACATCTGTCAAATATACTGAACAATTTGATTGATAATGCCATCAAATACTCCGGCGACAGTGTTGAAATAACCATATGCGGTAATGAAAAAGAAATTTCCGTCACTGACAACGGTGTTGGCATTCCTGCTAAGTCTATACCATATTTGTTCAACAAATTTTATCGTGTGCCGCATGGTAACCGGCAGGATGTCAGAGGGTATGGTATTGGGTTATACTATGTGAAGAGCATGCTTGACAAAATGGGATGGTATATTGATGTCAAGAGTAAAGAAAGTGAAGGTTCGGTATTCACAATTAAAATCGGTAATGATGGGCAATAAGATATTATTTGTTGAGGATGAAGAAGATCTCACTCTGATTGTAACCGACACTCTGCGTGGACAGGGTTATGACGTCATAACTGCTGCTAATGGTATTGAGGGACTTGAAAAATATAGATCCATAGGTGCCGATATTATTGTGGCTGATGTAATGATGCCCGGAATGGATGGCTTTTCGATGGCAAGGCAAATCAGGAAAATTTCCACTGACGTACCATTACTTTTTCTTACTGCTAAAAGTACTATTGATGATGTTGAGGAAGGTTTTGAGATCGGTGCCAACGATTATCTCAAAAAACCTTTTGAACTCCGTGAGCTTATTGTAAGAATAAAGGCTTTGCTCCGAAGTTACAAAATTAATCGTGAGGAAGACATTAAATTCTCAATAGGCAAATACATTTTCAATATTACAACCCAGACACTTACATTGGGTGAGCGAAGCCTTGAACTTTCTCACTTCGAGGCTAAGATACTTGAACGGTTGACTACCAATATCGGGAAAACAGTGGATGCATCAGAGTTGATGATTGCCGTATGGCAACGAGACGAGCCAAGTAACCGCAACTCACTCCACGGCTATATCCACAAGCTACGCCGGGCTCTACGTCAAGACCCCTCGATCTCTATTATAAACCAGCGTGGCTTCGGGTATATGCTGACTATAAAAAGATGATTCCCAGAAATATATTATATTTATAATCTCTTTATGCATACACGTCTTCAAATCTGACAAGCAACATATTATCGCATACTATTTAGGGCTATCAATAATTTATAAGCCAATTAGTTAATGTTAAAATGTTGACAATGCTTATAAATTTGTTTGCAGTTATGAACATTAGGCATTCATATTGCGTTTTAATGGCATAATAAATGCTAAAAATCAATGTTTATGAAAAAGTTATTCTTAACCCTTATTGCTTTAGTTGCAACCAGCCTTGCTGGTTTCGCACAGATTTCACTTGATGATGCTTATACATCTTTAGTAAATCAACCCGGAATGGTAGAAAAGACCATTGATAGTGTTCAACTCGCTCCTGGCATTTCGATTACCAATCTTCACAGTGTGTCATACAAAGGTGCACGCTATGCCCAGGAATTCATCTATACCTACGAAAGCCTGCCAATAGTGAATCAGCTTATCGGTGCTAACAACCAGAGCGAAATGGCATGTGCATTCACAGAGCCTTCTGACAACGGAGTTTACAATGTGCTCTTCCTTGTTGGTGAAAAAGGTGGTCCCTATGTTGCAGCTTATGGTCAGACAACAGCAGATGGTATAGAGGCAATCCGCAATAGCGAAGTCAGTCTTGAAGGAGATGAACTTATTATGGCTGTAACCCCCACAGTGGATGTTGTGGAATTTATAGGAATGGAAGTAATCGAATAGAAACCTTCCCACATCCTCACGACTCATCAACCTATCCATAGAAAATGTGGAGAATCAATTAAATTATTAATGAAATTTGCTAAAAATCATCAATTATGAAAAAGTTATTTCTCTCTATAGTTGCTATAGCAGCCACAAGTTTCGCAAGTTTCGCGGATACTACTCTTTCTGAAGCTTACAATGCTCTTGCTGGTTTGTCAGGAATGTCTGAAAAAACAGTTTCCAGCATTCAGGTTTCCCCCAATACTTCTATTAAAAATGTAAAAACCGCTGCTGTCAGTTCATCTGATGCCAACGTTCAGGAATATCGAGATAAATTCATCTATATGATGGAAAATATTCCAGTCCGTCATATGGTCATCGGTGCAAACAACCAGCGAGAACTCGCTGCCGTATATTCAGCTCCAGCAGGGGGTGGAGTATATAATGTACTTATCGTCACTGGTAATACACTTGATGGTAATTTCTCCGTATCTTATGGTCAGACTAATAAAGCTGGCGTGAATGCTATCCGCAACAGTCAGGTGACCATGGATAGTCAGGCTTTGGTCCTTACGACTTCTCCTGACTCAAGCACACCTCATTTTGTAAGCATGAATAACTGATTATATTCATAAACAGATTTATAGACGCTACAATTGACACTATCTTAAGAGAGGTCTCCGTTCTGCGGGGACTTCTCTTGTGTATATGTGGATTTTTGATTAACTTTGGAACTAAATCTTGTCGAAGTTATGAAAAAATCTATATATACAATCTTTTATATTCTATCATTGCTTTTTGTGGCATGTTCTCAAAGTTTTGATAATAAAAGAGCAGATGAAATTTTGCTGAAGTCAGAAATTTCCGAGGCAGAATATTCTGAGCTTTTGAAACTTTATGAAATCGGGATGGACGACTCTCTGGAAATTGCCCAAAAGGGAAATCCTTCAATTTCAAAAAGTCAGAGAGAAGAGATGCTTACTATGTTTGCTATTGCCAAACGGCTCGTTGTTGATCGTGATAAGTTAACAGATAGTCAGGTTATTGAATTTGACAGAATTACAAATAAAGGAAAAGAAGGACTTGAAAAATGATTTCCATAAATAATTTATCTGTTGAATTTTCTGCGCGTCCGTTGTTTTCGGATGTCTCATTTGTGATAAATCCTACTGATAAGATTGCTCTTGTAGGTAAGAATGGTGCAGGTAAATCAACCATGCTTAAAATTCTTTCTGGTCTACAATCTCCGACTTCTGGGAATATATCAAAACCTAACGATGTCACTGTGGGTTATCTTCCTCAGCAGATGAAGCTTGCTGATGAAACTACAATCATGGAGGAAACCAAGAAGGCATTCCGTCATAGGTTTGAAATGGAAGAAGAACTCAAGAGGCTTAATGCGGAGGTTGAGAGTTTTTCAGATTATGAAAGCGAAGATTATTATAGATTGCTTGAAAAGGTTCAGAGTATTTCAGACCGCATCGCAATGGAAGGAATCTCGAATGTAGACGCTGAAATTGAAAAGACTCTTATAGGTCTCGGATTTGAAAGAAACGATTTCGATAGACCGACAAGTGAGTTTTCAGGGGGATGGAGAATGCGTGTGGAATTGGCAAAAATCCTTCTTCAGAATCCTGATGTTCTTTTGCTTGACGAGCCTACCAACCATCTTGACATAGAATCAATTCAATGGCTGGAGCAATTCCTTCAGTCGAAAGCGAAGGCGGTTGTGCTTGTGAGCCATGACCGTGCGTTTCTTGATAATGTCACTAAAAGGACTATAGAAATATCTTGTGGTAAAATCTATGATTACAAAGTAAGTTACACATCTTTTGTGCAGCTTCGTAAAGAACGCGTTGAGCAGCAGATGCGTGCTTATGAAAATCAACAGAAGCTCATCGCTGAAACAAAAGATTTTATAGAAAGATTTAGATATAAGGCAACCAAGGCGGTTCAAGTTCAGAGTCGAATAAAACAATTGGAAAAAATAGTTCCTATTGAAGTGGATGAGGTAGACAATTCCAGATTGAGACTTAAGTTCCCACCTGCTCCACGTTCCGGAGATTTCCCATTAATAGTAGAAAATCTTGCAAAATCATATGGAGATCATCTTGTTTTTTCAGATGCTGAATTCACGTTGCGTAGAGGTGAAAAGGTTGCATTCGTCGGTAAGAACGGCGAGGGAAAATCAACCCTTGTAAAATGTATTATGGGTGAAATACCTTTTGATGGACACTTAAAGATAGGTCATAACGTAAAAATAGGATATTTTGCCCAGAATCAAGCGCAGATGCTTGATGAAAATATAACTGTTTTTGACACAATCGATCATGTCGTAACAGGTGATATGCGTACTAAGATCCGCGACATCCTTGGCGCTTTTATGTTTGGTGGAGAGTCTTCCGACAAAAAGGTTAAAGTGCTTTCCGGTGGTGAAAAAACTCGTCTGGCAATGATAAAGCTTCTTCTTGAACCGGTAAATTTCCTGATTCTTGACGAACCTACAAATCATTTGGACATGAAAACTAAAGATATCCTTAAAGATGCTATCAAAGATTTTGACGGAACGGTGATAGTGGTCAGCCATGATCGTGAGTTCCTTGATGGACTTGTAGAGAAGGTCTATGAATTCGGAGGTGGAAAAGTCAGAGAAAACCTTGGTGGCATTTATGATTTCTTAAGGAAAAAGAATCTCACAAATCTTGCTGAACTTGAACGTTCTAATGTGACTTCAAGTGATATTAAGGAATCTAGGGTCATTAAAACTGCCGATAATCTTTCGCCCCAAATTGATCAAGCTTCTAAATCAAAGACTCTTTCTTATGCTGAACAGAAAGAACGTGAAAAAGTGATCAAAAAAGCGGAAAAGTCTATTAAGATAGCTGAAGAAGAAGTTACAAAACTGGAAACCCGATTGGCTGAATTAGAGTCAAAATTGTCTTCAGGCGATGCAAGTCAGGCTGTATTGAATGATTATGATAAATTAACTAAAGATCTCGAAAAAGCTATGAATGAATGGGAAAATGCCCAGAATGATTACGATGCTCTCATAGAAAACCTTAAAATATAATATGTTGGTATATAGTGTAATATCTAAAGTATTAGAATGGTTGGGGTTAAGCAAACATCATATGAATATGAAACCTGAAAATCCCCGATCATATCATACAGATTTCGGTGCTGAGTGCAGAAGAGTTATGGATATACAAAGAGTTGCTCAGATCTCAGATTTGAATGATTTTACAGATCATGATTACATAGACAGATTAAAAACTGAGATTGAAAATCTTGAGGGAGACATGTTGGGGGAAGAACCCAGTAGTGATCGATATGAAATGCTCCAAAATGAAGTTGATACGTTGATCGATAAATTGGATAATTACGAACGAGGTGATTATGATAAAGATTCTGAATATGATCTTTGATTTTAATTTATAATAACATAAAGCGAGATCCAACTTACTTATAAAAGTAAGTCAGATTTCGCTTTATTTATAATTGATACAAACTTTATCAGATGAAAAGGTTTACATTTGAATTGTCTGCCCGATTCATATATGTGGCAACTCCTCCGATTGTGACATTGTCAAGCAGCTCCTCCCTTTTTATACCCATTACATCCATAGACATCTGACAAGCGATAAATTCCACACCGTTTGCTATTGCCATCTCACGCAGGGTCTCGAGTGACTCGATATTTTTGTTCTTCATGATATAACGCATCATTTTAGGTCCTATTCCAGCCATATTCATCTTTGAAAGTTTAAGCTTGCTGGAATCCGATGGCAACATCATACCAAACATTTTCCCGAATATGTCTTTCCGAGTAGCAGGTTTATTTTGCTTTTTGATAGCATTTAGTCCCCAGAAAGTAAAGAATATAGTCACTTTTTCTCCGGTAGCGGCAGCTCCGTTAGCAAGAACAAATGTGGCAAGTGCTTTGTCAAGATCGTCGCTAAACAGAATAAACGATTTACCCTTTCCTTGCGAAGGAGTCGTAGGTAAATCAGCACTACCCTTTCTGATCTTAGCCTTATAAATTCCTTTAGACGAGTCTGCCGATACAAAAGAATTTCCCGTAGAATTGCACCATGCCTCAGCATCGCGAATAAATCCCGGATCCGTAGATGAGATAATTATCGTTCCTCCGGCATTTACCTTATTTATTGCTTCTTTCAACTTCATTATAGGTCCGGGGCACGACAACCCACACGCATCTATATTTATAAAAGAATCATCAGGCATCAAGTTGTCTGCATTTCCCAGATTGATTTTTCCAAATGGTTTTGGAGAAGGCAAAGCAGCGGTTGCTAAATCGTATGTCTTTAATCCACCGATTAGGTTCCGCACATTTTTGAATCCGTTTTGTATAAGAATATTTGACGCAAGATATCCTCGTAGTCCGACTCCGCAATACAAAACGACAGGCTTCTCCTTGTCTATTTTTGAAATGTTTTCTCTTAGTTCGTCAAGTGGGATATTTATAGCGCCATCTATATTTCCTGTCGCAAACTCATCCGATGTTCTCACATCTATAAGAGAGATCTTTGATTTGTCGATATCTCTAAGCTCGCGCCAATATATAGGATTCATTCTCCCAAGTAATATATTTTCTGCCACATATCCCGCTATTGCAACAGGATCTTTGGCTGAAGAATACGGTGGTGCATATGCATGTTCAGTTTTAATCAAATCAGCGATACTGCCATCATGCTTAATCACTTGTGAAAATTGGTCTATCCGTTTGTCGACACCATCGTATCCCACTATTTGAGCTCCAAGCAGTTTCCCATCTTTAGGTGAAAATAATATCTTTATTGTCATCAGAGTAGCCCCGGGATAATATCCTGCATGGGATGAGGGATGTATTGTTGCAGACAGATAATCTATCCCTTCCTGATGTAAACGTTTTGCCGACATGCCGGTAGTTGCCACAGTCAAATCAAAAACTTTGGCTATTGAGGTTCCTATAGAGCCTTCATATTTTATTTCACAACCCTTCACCATATTGTCGGCAGCTATTCTTGCCTGACGGTTTGCAGGTCCCGCGAGATAATTTAGCCATGCATTTCCGCCTATAGGATGCGGGAATTCAATTGCATCACCTACTGCAAATATATTTTCATCTGAAGTTCTCAAATATTCATCAACTTTTATTCCTCCCCTATTCCCGATCTCTAATGCGGCATCTGATGCGAGCTTGGTTTGTGGGCGCACACCTATAGAAAGAATTGCCATATCGACATTAAGAACTTCACCGGAACTGAAATTTACTTGAAGCCCGTCATTCCCATATTCAAAAGATGATACAGATTTTTGAAGATAGAGACGCACATCTTTCTGCAATAGATGCTGGTGGACTATCGATGCCATTGAATAATCTATTGGCGTCATAACCTGATCCGCCATCTCCACTACAGCCACTTCGATGCCTGCTTCATGAAGATTTTCTGCCATTTCAAGTCCTATGAATCCGGCTCCTACTATTATTGCTCTTTTTACGTTATTATCTTTAATAAATTCTTTGATATCATCGGTGTCAGACACATTGCGCAATGTGAAGATGCCTTTATTGTCTAACCCCGGCAAAGAAGGCTTAAACGGGATAGCTCCCGGCGACAATAGCAAACGGTCATAAGATTCTGTATAGACAGTGCCATCGGGTGATTTCACTGTCACATGTTTTTTCTCTCGATTTATAGACAATACTTCTGATTCTACTCTTACGTCAATGTTGAATCTTTTGCCGAATGACTCCGGAGTTTGTACAAATAATTTTTCACGGTCTGCTATTGTCCCTCCAATATAATACGGTAGTCCACAATTAGCGTAAGAAATATATTCTCCTTTTTCAAAAAGAATAATCTCATCTTTTTCAGAAATCCTTCTTATCCTTGCGGCGGCAGTCGCTCCTCCAGCAACCCCGCCAATTATTAAATGTTTCATAGTCTAAATTTTTTATGCAAAAGTACATGTAGAATTATAGACAACCAAATGATTTTAGCTATCTTTGTATAGACAAAATCTATTGTTATGACTCTTCAACAACTAAATTATATAATAGCACTTGAGCAATACCGAAGTTTTGCAAAAGCGTCTGAAGCCTGTGGCATCACCCAACCGACTCTTAGTAAAATGGTTGCAAATTTGGAAGATGAACTTGACGTTAAAATATTCGAACGTACGAGCAAGAGAGTAATGCCAACCGACATTGGGTTAAAAATAATCAAACAGGCTTCAAACGTAATCAAAGAGTCTAACCGTATTCAAGAAATAATAAGCGAAACAAAAGATGTGATTAATGGAGATATGCGTCTTGCCGTAGGTCCAAGCATTGCTACATATCTTTTGCCAAAATTTATCAAATGGTATGGAGAAGCATACCCTCAGGTAAATCTGTCTATTGAGGAAATTAGACCTGAAAATATGATAGAAGCTCTTTTATCTGGTCGAATTGATGCGGGAATAGCCGTAGGGGGTAATAATAATGCTGATATTTTTGAGATTCCTCTATATACGGAGCCTTTCTGGGTATATCTCGCTCCTACATGCAAACTATTGCTTTCTTCATTTACTCCTGCAGAATTGAACCATGAAAATATGTGGATTATGAAAGAAGCACAGTGTTTGAGAGAAAGTGCATTCAGTTTTTGCAAAGCGAAAAACAAAGGTAAGAGGATCTATGAAGCGGGTAATATAGACACTCTTATAAGGGTGGTTGATGAAAACGGTGGATTCACGATTATTCCGGAAATGCATCTTAGATTCCTTGATGAAAAACAAATAAAGAATGTAAGACGTTTGTCAGGAGATCATTTAAGTTGCAGACGGGTTTCCATGTATATTCGACATGATTATATAAGAGAAAAAATGCTCAACACTATTATTACCTCCCTACAAAAATGTGTGCCTGTCCATATGTTTGAACCATCGTTAATCAAATATGGAATACGTCTGTAAATTATTCGCATACTCATTTATATGTGTCACCCTTATTGGTAACCTCATTTTATATTTCACAGAATAACATAATGCTCAAGTTTTGCGCATACTCTATGGCTTGAATATTTTGCTTATGAAGTTGTTTCGACTTTTTTCTTTTTCAAGATTTCGTCAGATTTTCGAGTCGATTTTGAAACATGAAGAGAGAGTTTAGCGTGTCAAACGACCGATGAAAGGTTCAAAAGCGACCAAAAGTTGACGTAAGATTGGAAAAGAGGTCATTAAAAGGTAAAATCCAATATGAAAATCAATCTCCATAAAAAGTGGAAACAGCTTCTATATAGTTATTTGTTCAAACACTCTTAAAATTCATATTTTTTATTTATCTTTGTAACTGTGGTCACGGCTACAGACATCGACGGTAATTTGTAAGATTATCATAGCGATGATAGTTTAAATCTGATTGAAAAGACTATACTGACCATGCCTATCAATAAACATAAGACAATATGAACATAAAAAAAATGATTTTTGAAGATTCCGGATCTCCTCTTGTGTTGTTCGAATCATCTCACGGAATCAATAAAGATAATCTTGATACTTCCATTAATCCGGGTGATAATTTCTATCTTTATGCTTGTGGTGGCTGGATGAAAAATAATCCTTTGTCACCGGAATATTCACGTTTCGGTACTTTCGACCAACTTCGTGAAAATGCAAGGGAACAGCTGAAAGAATTGATCACAAATCTTTCAGACAATCCTGATTCCAAGATAAAAGGGACAAACGCTCAAAAAGTTTGCGACCTTTACAAAATGGGTATGGACAGCAGCCGTCTCAACAAGGAAGGGGCTGCCCCACTCAAGCCTTTTATTGAAAGAATTAATAATTCAAAACCTGAAGATTTTATACGACTCCTTGCATGGATGCACAATGGAATAACCGGATCATTCTTTACAACCGGTGTAGGGACAGACCCTAAAAATTCTGACCGTAACATGCTTCATATTGGAGAAGTTGGCCTTGGGCTTGGAGACCGGGATTATTATCTCGAAAAAAACGAAAGCAATTCCAAAATTCTTGATGCATATGAAAAATATGTAAAGAGAATGATGGAGCTTATTGGATATGATGCAACATCACAACAAAGAGTATGGGATACAGTCATCGCTTTTGAAACTGAATTTGCAAAAAACAAAATGACCCGCGAACAGCGACGCAATCCTCAGCTTCGTTATAATCTCAGATCAATGGATCAGATACGCAAAGATTACAAAAATATCGATTGGGATACTTATTTCTTAGAACTTGGCGTGGAAGATCTTTCTGAAGCCAACGTTGCATCGCCTGCATTCATGGATTTCTTGAATTCTTATCTTCCCACACTCACACAGCAACAGATAAAAGATTATCTTGTGTATGAGGCTGTGTCAGATTCCTCCGGGGTATTGAGCGATGATTTCCAGAATGCAAATTTCGAAATGTTCGGTAGAGTAATGAGTGGCAAGGAGGAGCAGGAAGCAAGATGGAAAAGGGCAATGACTATTCCTAACGCTATGCTTGGAGAGGCTGTAGGCGAACTTTATGTCAACAAATATTTCCCTTTTGAGAACAAGGCCTATATGGTAGATCTTGTTGAAAACCTCAGAAAGGCACTCGGCAAGCATATCGACAATCTCACATGGATGTCTGACATTACAAAGGCAAAAGCACGTGAGAAACTTGCGACGTTTACAGTTAAAATAGGATATCCGGATAAATGGAAAGATTATTCTGAAATAATTATCGATCCGGACAAAAGTTATTTAGAGAATGTTTATAATGCTTCCGTTTGGTATACGCAGGATAATTATAAGAAACTTCATAAACCTGTAGATAAGGAGGAATGGCATATGACTCCACAGACTGTTAATGCTTATTACAATCCTACTACAAACGAAATCTGTTTCCCTGCAGGAATTCTTCAAGCTCCTTATTTTGATCTATCTGCCGACGATGCTCAGAATTATGGCGCAATAGGCGTAGTGATCGGTCATGAAATGACCCATGGTTTTGATGATCAGGGACGTCAGTTTGACAAACATGGTAATTTGAAAGACTGGTGGCTCCCGGATGATGCTGAAAGATTCACAAAACTTGCTGATGCCCTTGTTGCTCAATTTGATGCTGTTGAAGTGGCTCCCGGTGTTCATGCCAATGGCAAGTTCACGCTTGGTGAAAACATAGCTGATCAAGGAGGGTTAAGGGTAGCGCTGACAGCTTATCTTGACTCAATGGAAGGGAAAGAAATGAAAAATATAGATGGCTTTTCTCCGCTTCAAAGATTCTATCTTGCATATGCCAATGTATGGGCTGGCAATATACGGCCTGAAGAAATACTGTCGCGCACAATGACAGATCCCCACTCTCTTGGACAAAACAGAGTGAATGTCACTCTCCGTAATATTGAACCATTCTTTAAGGCTTTTGATATTAAGGAAGGAGAGAAAATGTTTCGTCCGGAAGATGAGAGAGTTGTTATTTGGTAATAATATAATTATCAGAATATTATGTATGGACTAATTGGTAATCCACTTGGACATTCCTTCTCAGCAGACTTCTTTAATAAGAAATTTGAGAATGAAGGTATAAATGAATCATATATGTTATTCCCACTTCCGGAAATAAATTGTGTTGAATCTTTGATTAATGATCACAAAGATCTGAAAGGTTTTAATGTCACAATCCCTTATAAGCAGCAGATAATTCCATATCTCACATCCCTATCCGATGAGGCTGAAGAGATTGGAGCAGTGAACGTTGTCAAAGTGGAAAGAAATCACGAGAAAACTATTTTAAGGGGTTACAATTCAGATGCTATAGGTTTCAGAAATTCCATTCTACCTCTTTTAAAACCAAATATGAAGAAAGCACTTGTGCTTGGTACAGGGGGGGCATCAAAAGCTGTTGTCTATGCATTGAAGTCACTTGGAATCAATGTCACAAGAGTATCCCGGAAAGCTTCGGAAGATACAATTTCTTATGAAGATTTGACTCCAGGGATAATGGCTGAAAATCTGATAATAGTCAATACAACTCCACTTGGTATGTGGCCAAATGTTGATGATGCTCCTGCTATCCCCTACCATCTTGTTTCTTCTGACCATCTTTGCTATGATGTGGTGTATAACCCCGAAATGACAACTTTCATGGCAAAATCGAAAAATCAAGGTGCTGTTGTCAAGAATGGTCTTGAGATGCTTCATCTGCAGGCCCTTGCTGCTTGGGAGATCTGGCAATCCTGATTATGTCATTTCTTTTACCCCTATTCGCGTTAGTTGTCGGAATACTATTGGGTGACTATCTCAATGGTCCTGTCTGGGGATTAATTCCGGTGGCAATAGCAGTGTGCCTGTATTTATTTTTACTTTTAAAAAGTAAGACCCCTTTAAGGGCTTTAAAACTCAATCCTGTTCATCATGTTTGGGTATTTTTCCTATTTTTAGGAGTAGGTGTTTTTGCATCAATCTATCATAGACCTCAAGAATTCAGTAAGGATACAATAAATTCTATTATAGGTGCCGAAGGTGAAGTAATGGATATACAGTCTTTTGCAGGGGGTGATAGATTGAAAGTCAAATTGCTCAATACTGTAGATAAAGCCGGTAAAATATCGGAATGCAGAAATTCTAAGATTATTCTAAATTCTGATGGAATTACTACAAAAAAAGGTGATATTATTGTATTTAAAGGTAAGATTTATCCTATTGTTGATGATCCTAACTATAGGTCGACAGGTTATGCGGATAGAATGAAAAGAGAGGGCTATTTGTATCGTTCAAATGCCAATGCTGACAACATTAAGATAAAAGGATTCAACAGTTCATTCTTTTCCAGGTCTTCTCTATGGCGAGATAGGATTGAGATATGCCTTGAAAAATCTTCTCTTGATAGAAATACAGTAGATTTTTTAATTGCCTTTTTACTTGGCGACAAATCTTTTATTACAACTGAAACTAAAAACTCTTTTAGTGATGCCGGTGTTGCCCATGTGTTAGCACTCAGCGGTATGCACGTTGCAATAGTAATGGGAATTTTCATGATATTATTGTTCCCGTTTGCTTTGGCAGGACTAAACAGACCCCGTTATTGGATTGCCGTTATTGGAATCTGGATATTTGCATTTCTCACCGGTTTTGCTCCTTCCACGTTCAGGGCTTGTGTCATGGCAACGTTTGTTGTGATTTCTTTGTCGTTTCAAAGACGAAAAAACGCCGGCAACGCTCTTCTTGCCTCTTGTTTCGTGATACTTCTTCTTGATCCGTCAGCAATTTATAATGTTGGTTTGCAATTAAGTTTTCTCAGTGTGGCATGTATATTGATGTTTGCCGCTCAATTGAATCCTGTCAACCGTCATCTGCATCCTAAACTTCATCTTATGACGTCTTTCGTACTCGTGTCGCTCGTTGCCACGATAGGTACATGGGTTTTAGTGTCTTATTATTTTAAAAGGATACCTCTACTTTTTCTACCGGCTAATCTGGTCATATTGCCTTTTTTACCTTTATACATGTTTGTGGCAATATTGTATACCGCATTCCTGATGTTTGGGATAGATTTATCTATTATGGCATATATTCTCGATATGGGTTATGAATTCTTTAGCTATATTGTCAATTACATAGCCTCAATCGGAAATTATACTCTTGATTTCAAAGCCACACTCCCTGTTGTAATTTTATGGATTCTTGGAATTCTTATTCTTGGTTACGCAATAAACCGTAGAAAAAAACTTGCCGTGTTTATAATCGCTTCAATTTTCTTAATAGGGTCTGTCATTATAACGCCTGTCTTGGCTTCTTCTACTAAAGACAGTATGATATTTCAAAAGAAGTATCGTGATATCTCTATGGTTTTTTATGAAGGAAGCAAGGAAAGCCAGACGATATTTCCTCGAAATATGGTTAGTAGAATCGTTCGTGACCAGTCGGAAATTATATCTGTAGATTGTAAGGGTTTTATCGATAGTATTCCCGGATGGCTTAAGTCAGGTGAAGAAATCTATTCCAAATATGATAAAGCGTACAGATCAAAGAAAAAGAAAAGATATCTTCTTTTAAGTTCTGGATTTGGTGATCTGTCGCTTAAAGATATTCCTGGACTTGAGAAATTTGATAAAGTCATTCTTCATTCTTCTATTAGAAAAAAGAGAGAAAAAGCTTTGTTAGAGGAAGCCAAGAATATGGGCATGTCGACTATCCACTCCTTGCGTCTTGATGGACCTTTGGAGATTGAATTGTAGTCTGTGACTAAATTTTTTGTAGGCTCACAGAATTTTTAAAGTTAATGATAAGCAAATAAGAACCGGCGATCTTACTTAGCTATTGTAGTAAAATCGCCGGCTTCCGTTTATTGATAGTTTTATATTATTTCAAGACTATCCGTCGGAATGCGGGTGAATACCAATCAAGAAGGAGTTTTCTAACTAATGGATATTCAGCTGGAGAATAGATACTCTTATTGAGTTTAATTTCTCGACGTAATATTACTTCTGTTCCATTGTTTTCAATTGACAAACGTATGCAACCCACTTCATTTTCAAGATTGATATCAGAATTTTTAGTCAGTGATTTCAATCCGTCAAGTTTAATTGTGAAGCAATCGCTCTCGGTGATCGGAGAACGTAGTTCAAACCAGTCGGATCGGTGAGAATTAAGCTGTTTTATTCCCCATGAATCTATCCCTTTTTTACTTTCAGGAATTGTATAGACCCAATATGAACCACGTTTTGCCACACTCCCTTCATCTGTTTTAACTTCTCCATCCTTAACAGACAATTCAACTGCAACATTATTATCTATTATAAGAGGTGTGAGAATAATAGAGACAGGGTTCCCCGCAAGATCTACAATGTCATCTCTGTCAGCATGGTACTCAGCATCATAGATTCCTGTCTTATTGACCCCATAGAATTTGTCTCCAGCCTTGACAAGATACTGGGAAATATTCTTAATATTTCTCGTTTTTAAATTCTTTGGGAACGCAACAACAACTTGAGCGTCGAGACCTGCTGAGCGCATAAGTCTTGCCATGGCAAGAGCTTTTTCTGCAGGTGTCCCGAAAGCGCTTTCGAGCACGGAGGCGCACTGACGGAAGCCGTAGCCTGTCAATTCAGGAACGACATTTCCAGTGGCAATATTCTCGACTATGAATTTTTGGATCGCCTCTGCCTTTTCATCAGAAGTATTCTTCCCTTCAAGTATTTGTGATGGCACTTCACAGATATCCATTGTCTCGACCGTAAGAGGGCGAAGGGCTTCTTCAAGTGATCCTGCAGTAGTTACAGATATACGCGGCTGCCCATTATGTGAGGCGGGTGCGTAATAATCCCCCGCAGCTGCAGGAATGTTTCGGAATGTCCACTTGTAAGTGTTACCTGAAATCACCGGTTTTACATTGGAATCGGTTACAGACCAATCGAGTTTGGTGCCTTGTGGAACATTAACGATGATGTTGTATTCCTTGATATTCGCACCTTGCATCGGGATTATTTTATCTATATCGAGCGTCGGGCATCCGTCCGGTGTCCCGCTTATAGTATATGAGAGGTCTACAGTGCAGTCAGGTTCCAGACCGGTATGGGTTATAACCATCTCGCGCAAGCCGTTATAATCTTTTGAATCGGCAGCGCCTGATGGAAGAACTTCGTTGAAGGCATTTGCCGGAGCTTTGATAATTGTTCCATCTTTTTGAGTGGTTTTGCACTCATTTATTATCAGTTTTTGAAATTCAGGATTATACACCACAAAAGTTTCTCCAAACAGTGAGAAGAATGAGTGATGGGTGTGGAGGGTCATTGATTTTGAATAATCATAGTTGATTGACCCATCCGGATTCAAAGTATATGTCTCTGTAACATTATTTAGTGTAGCGTCATTCTTCTGCGCGAAGGATACTATAGAAGCGGTGACGCAAACTGCTGTAAATATATATTTCTTCATCTTATTGTCATTTCTTAATAAATACCAATTCTGAATCTGCAAGATCTTTATAGCTCTTCACGGCATTGCGGAAGTCTGCCCAATCTTCTGCATCATATACCCTCTTGCCGAGAGATAGCGTAGCATTGATCTTAATCTTATTTCGGTCGCTTTTTAGTTCACTTCTGAATGAAGCCACATCTGATTCAGCATCCGTTGCCTGGTTTGCATTGCTTCCTTCCGCCCATACATAACCGGAGGGAAGAGTCATAGTCTCTTGCAACTCAACCAATCTTGAGCAGGAATCTTTGAATCCGTATTTGCGATTCTCGTTATCTGTATTGACGCGGAGGAATGAACGTACGCCACCATAAAGATTAGACAACACAAGGGGTCGACATATCATAACGCCGTCGGCAGCTGTTGCATAATCAGGTATCGAAAAAGTCATTGTGAGGGTAATAGGAGCTTTCTCGTAATTCTTGGGATCGTTGGCTTTCCAGCTAATCAGCTTTGCCTGAGGAGATACGCGAAGCAGTTCCGATTCGAGAGTTCTCTCCACCCTTTCGGCATAACCCTGAAGGAACGGACGGCGCACTGCGGCATCCGATTGTCCCTCCGCATATATTGTGAACGTTCCGGATAATGAACCGTCTGCATTTAGTTTTGTGTTCGCAACAATTTTGAAAAGATGATTTGAAGGGTCGGAGACCGGGGTCAGAAGAAGATCGCTGCCCTCAGGAAGTCCGGGAAGATAGTTTTGTTGTTGTTCGGCACTTGACCATATTTCGCGATTGAACGGTACCCAGGTAGGATCCAATGGAATGTATTCGCCATTGCTGAGCTTTACGACAGCAACACAATGATTGAAATGGTCGGCAGGAATCTGTTCTATTCTTGAACCAGCCATAGTCATGGCTGGATAAGCCTCAAAACCAGCCATACGCAACATAGAGATCAAAAGAGCGGCTTTATCTTTGCAGACGCCGGCGCGATCGGTGAAATTTGTTTGGGTGTTGTGTAGTGTATATCCCTCTCCCTTTCCCATGGAAATTCCGGAATAACGCATATTGTCAGCGACCCAGTGTGTTAGAGCGGATATTTTTTCCATTTCCGTCTTCTTCCCTTTTATAATTTCGTTAACCTTAGCCTGAGCCTCGGGTGTCGGTTCGAAACTGCCATAGTCTTCATTTACTTTATGGAACCATAGAGATTTTTCTTTCCAATCGGGAGTTGACGACATCATCAATTTTGGAGCCACATCGAAACGGTCAACCATATTTGGTTCGCTTTCAAAAGGAAGTGCATTATTGATGGAGAATGTATAGACTCTACGGTCTCCGTCAAGTTTTACAGAACTCGCGCAATCTCCCTGAAAAAACTCGTATTGCACATCTTTACTTCGGGGGACACTCACCCTATAAACTTTTCTGACAGTTGGCTCGGTCACCCAAAATGGAACTATATCATAGAATTCACCACGCATCGGAGGAACAAATCGCTCTTCATCGTTTTCTTCTGAGGCTGCAAGGAGTGCGTATGTGAAACCTTTTTTATTGATGGTGTAGTCGATTACATCACCGGGGGTAAGCATCCCCGGCTCCATCATGATCTGACGGGCTCCCCAATAGATTGCTCTTGCCGGAGCTGCATAATCGCAGGCTTCTTTTACGTTGAGATCTGTAACACTTCCATCCGGGTGGTAAATTTTCATCTCTGCAAATTCAGCATCTGCGGTCAGTGGGTCATAATCGTATTTGATTACGCGGTTTGCAAGAGCCCCCTTTTCATTGTTAATTTGAATTACACGACGGATAACAAATGTGCCGGAACCAAGTTCGGATACATTCACGCTTGTGCTGTCGAGAAGCACTACAGAAGGACTTTCGACGAAAGCTTTCTCAGCATTTGCATCAGCCTGCAGAGGCTTCCAGCTTTGGGCTATCATGATCCCGTTTAGCGAGAAAAGCCCCAAAATGAATAAAGCTGTTTTCTTCATATAAGTTGTTATTTGTTTTGTTGTTTATTAATATCAATTGAATCCTGCTACAAATTTAACAAATTCATTTCAAAGCATCAACTCTGATGAATAACAATATTTTGGATTGTTTTAATTTTAAATACTGTTATTATCAGGTTATTCTCATTTTCAAGACAAGTTAATTGATTTTTATACTATTGTAAATAATACTATTGATGATTATTTGCTATGACTGGTAGATGATCATTATAAAAATTGAGAGGAAGGGCTTAATCAGAAAGCACTTCCTCTCAGAGGAACATATATTTATTGCCTATATTTGTGTAGGTTAGAGATTAAGATAGGTTCTTAATGCTTCGACATATTCTTCAAATGCCTTGCGCCCTTCGTTCGTTATGGCGCAAGTGGTTCTCGGACGTTTTCCTGACATCCCTTTTTCAACTGATATATAACCGGCAGAAGAAAGTTTGTCAAGTTGCACACTCAGATTTCCGGCAGTAGATTCAGTTTTCTCTTTGAGATAAACAAAATCTGCTTCCTCTACATTCATAAGAATGGACATGACTGCAAGCCGGAGTTGCGAGTGTAGAAGCGGATCAAGCTCTTTCATTTCTTCTTTCGTGCTTTATAATTAAGAATATGACCCGGGACAATCATCATTACTATGAACACTCCTATAAAAAGAGGCATGAACCAATAGGCATAAAGCGTTATTCCTCCCGCCACACAACAGATGGTAATTAATCCGGCTAACAGACCTATTATCCCTCCTATTATAAGAGATTTTTCTTTAATTATAAGTCCCTGTGCTATTTCTGCTACGGGAGCTGTCACCAACGTGTATGTCAACATGGCTTTCCAGCAATTTATATCCCCAAGAAATTGAAATCCGAGGCACATAAGTGTCAAAACAATTTCTGAGATACCGAATATAGTCCAAAGCTGAGATGTTACTTTGTCCGAATATGTAACGGCTCCATAATCTCGTTCCTGCCGACGTGCCATGAAAGGTGTCACACTACACCCTATCACTGGAATGGCAAACCAAAGCCAATTCCATGCATTTTTATGTGTTGTAGTAAGCATAATCCATACCAGGATTGTTGTGCTTACTACGAGATAACCCCACATGAGCAAAATGTTTCCGTTCCCGATGTAACGTTGTTTTGTGCGGGCAATCATCGAAGTTATAACCTCGAGACTCTCCTTTTCAGTGAGTTTTCTTTCTTCCATATTATAGAAATTTAGAGTGTTGAGATTTGGTTTATTTTATAAACCATTTAATTCTGAAAAAAGAGCGGTCGCGCGATTCCGCTCTTAACTCGTTGCAAAGTTAATATAGTTTATAATATAAACCAAATTTTTTCCAATAAAAAAATATGATTATTTCTTAACTTTGTCGTTATTGTAAATATTTGGTGTAAATATGGATATAGAGCATGTGTTATCACAAAAACTAAATATTGCGACAATTAAGAAGTTGGCGCAATGGTCAATGGAATCTTGTGAGACAAAAAAAGTATTGTGGGAATATACACATTCTAAGGATCGACGAATTAGCTCAAATGCACTTTGGGTTATGACTCATTTGCCACATTCTGAATGTGAATGGCTTTTGACTCTTCAAAATGAAATGATTGATAAGCTACTATGTGAATCCGATACATGTAAGAAACGTCTGCTTCTTCAATTATTAAGAAATCAGGAATATCACATTGATCATCTACGCACCGATTTACTTGATTACTGTTTGTCGAAGATTAACTCTGAAAGCGAACCTTATGCAATAAGATGCTTCTCAATATATATTGCATTTAAGATATGTAGGTATTATCCCGAACTCATTACTGAATTGGAAGGGCATTTAGATATGATGTCTTTTCAGTCTCTTTCCCCAGGTCTTAAGAGTGCATTACGACAGACAAAAGAAAAAATTGCTAAACTAAATCAATTTTAAATGTGAACGTTCAATTATTTATTCAACTTTCGCTTGCGAAAGTTGAGGGTTATGAGGTTAAAAGGTTAATCTCCAATTGTGGATTGATATTTAGCCTATTTAGATATACGGCATTTATATAACCCTTTAACCCCTTAACCTTCAACCCTTAAGTGAGCTTGCGAAACTTAAATTATTTATTTTTGCAATGGCAGGTATTGATGTGATCATCGATGAATCCGGTGGCTTGAAGAAACGAGTAGCAAATAGTGGTTCCGAAAAATTTGAAACCTCTTTTCCGCATGTCTTTACTCATTGCATCCGATACTGTTGAAGACACCGGCACATAATTGAGATCTGGAATATCGTTGATTATTTTTTCGCCGTTTGGCATAAACGTCATCACATAGTTGTAGAACGAACCATACTCATTTACTATTTCACCAAAAAGTTTTGCATTTACAATTGCCCCATGAATCTTTAACCGGTTTTTTATGATGCCATCATCAGATCTCAATCTTTTTTCATCTTCCGGAGTCATTTTTGCAACTTCTTTATAATTAAAGTCAAGAAATGCCTTACGGTATCCTTCCCTCTTTTTTAGAATAGTTATCCATGCAAGTCCTGCCTGTGCACTCTCAAGAATCAAAAATTCAAAAAGTGTTTTATCATCCTTCACTGTCCTACCCCATTCTTTATCATGATATCTAACATAAAGCGGATCGTTACCACACCAGCTGCACCTTGTTAATTTATCAGATTCCATTATATTTGAGATTTAATCAATATTTCTTTGAAGTCGTTTAGGCTATTTCCTTTTAGGGTGAAAAAAGCTATCAGAAATCAAACTCGACAAAAATAATAAACAGTTTGATTGTTTATATTGCAAAATTAATAAAAATTATCCTATCATATTATAGGCGTAATTAAATATTGTTTTATTTGCTAATCTCATGCTTATAATATGCATATTTAACTTTTATCAAAGAAAAACTAAAAAAATTTGCATCCGATTAAACCAATTTATTTAGGAAATGTTTTAGTGATATAACAAACAAAAATTCTCTTAATCTAAATTATCGAGTTATGAAAAGAACAGTATTATTTTTGGCAGCTGTAATGTCGCTTTCATGCGCATGGAGCCAAAATCTTTCAAAGAATGAAGCTAAAAGCCTTCAGGCTTTTATCAGTCAGCCCTCAGCTAAGGGAGGTAATAATGGAGAAGCCCTTGGATTCCAGGGTGGCAGTGTAGCTAATCTTCCCGGTATCACAGTTTCCGGAGGACATGTCACAGACATCAAATGGAATAGCAAGGATCTCGGAGGCTCTCTTGATCTTTCAGCATTTCCAGCACTGCAGAAAATTGACATAAGCAGCAATAAGATCACAGAGCTTACGATCGCAAATGCTCCGGCACTTGTAGAACTTAACGCTTCCAAGAACCGAATTGCAAACATAACCCTTCAGGGTTGTGACCAGCTCCAGACAGTAAAGCTTAACAGAAACCGTCTGTCTGAAATTGATCTTACGGGTGCTCCGTTTATCAAGAGATTAAATCTTGCATCAAACCATATCGTGGATCTTGATGTTTCCAACGCAGCAAACCTTACATATTTAAATTGTATGAGTAACCGACTTGAGGAATTAACTGTAGAAAGCTGCCCGGCACTTAAGACTCTTTATGCAGGCTACAATGATCTTTCTGGCATCACCCTTGCAGGTCTCGTAAAGCTTGAAAACCTTAACCTTCAGGGTAACAAGATTCAGAAACTTTATATCCAGGAACTTCCATCGTTGGTAACACTTGCTTGCAACGACAACCACATGCAGGAACTCGTAGTAAATGGATGCAAGGCTCTCAACGATATCTTCGCCCCATACAATGATCTCACCACATTCACTGTAACGGGTACTCCTACTCTTGGATTTGTGAACCTTGAATGGAATGATCTTACCTATGTTGATCTCAGCAATCTCTCATTCCTCCAGAGAGTTAATTTGAGCAATAACCAGCTTCAGACTCTTGATGTAAGCTTTGACCAGATGCTGACTTACCTCAACATTAGTTATAATGTCAACCTTACCGATCTCCGTACAATCGGCGATACTCAACTCCGTCAGATTGTGGGTGAATGGTCTAACTTCGATGAACCGGAAGGTTTCTAAGCATTATGCTTAAGTAACCAAATAGAAAACAGTAAAACCGCCGAGCCGGAAAGGTGGTTAGATTAGAGAAAATGTGAAGGCGTCCCAATTGGGACGCCTTTTCTTTTTAATATTTTTTTAATAATTTCTGTCAAGAATAATTGTATACTTATAAAAATATTATTAATTTTGTATCGCTTGTGTAATTAGCTTTGCAGTGGTGTTTATCTCAGCCGCTGGTTTTTGATTATACAAATAATTTTATTTACCGATTCTTTCCTCCTTCGTATTAATACATACATGAAAAGTAAATTAATAGCTGACGCCGGCTCTACTAATGTGGAATGGTCATTACTTGGTTCTGATGGTAAAGTGGCTCAGTCTTTTGCCACAGATGGACTCAACGCATTGCTTTCTTCTCAGGAAGCGATAGAAAGTGCATTCCACAAAGTCCACGATATGATATTGACAGAATATTCGGTCGAAGAAATTTATTATTATGGTGCGGGGTGTGCAACTTCGGAAATTTGTGACAAGGTAAAGGCAGCTTTAAAAACTTCATGGAATGATGCGGAATGTTTTGTAAATTCAGATCTCCTTGCCGCGGCACGTTCTCTTTTCGGCAACAAAAAAGGAATAGCATGTATCATAGGCACTGGTTCGAATTCTTGTCTTTATGATGGAACTGATATCATATCCCAAATTCCATCTTTAGGCTATATTCTTGGCGATGAAGGGAGCGGTGCAGCTCTTGGTAAACGTCTCGTGAGTGATGCATTCAAAGAACAATTGCCTGAAAATATTAAAGAAGATTTTTTGAATGAGTATAAACTCAGTTTGCCTGATATCCTTGATCACGTTTATCGGAAACCCGCTCCAAATAAATTTCTTGCATCATTCGTACCCTTTATTGCAAAAAATCTTTGGAATCCTTATATATACTCCCTTGTTTTGAAAGAACTGACGAAATTTGTTAAGAGAAATGTCGCCATGTATGACGGTGCACATTCTCTCGACATTAGTTTCACCGGTTCAATAGCATTCCATTTTGATAAAATTCTTAGAGAAGCTGCTGCATCCGTAGGATATAAAGTCACCAAGATAACATCAAGTCCTATGGAGGGGCTTATTGCTTATCATTCAGAAAACCTATGATAATAAATATGAAATCGATCAATATTCTTTTGGCATTACTTTTATCGGCAAGTTCTTCTTTCTCTGCGGTCTCCGAAGAAAGAAGTGAATATTGGCGGCAGAGGGTGTCTCTATTTGAAAAATTACCGGTTTCTTCTCAAGACATTGTGTTTGTGGGCAACTCTATTACTGACGGAGGAGAGTTTTCTGAATTGTTTCAGGATTATCACGTTAAGAATAGAGGTATAAATTCAGATGTGATAGATGGGGTGTATGAAAGAATAGATAATGTTCTTAGTGGCAAACCCGCTAAAATTTTCCTTCTTATCGGCATTAATGATATCTCGCATAATTTGCCGGTATCAACTTTGGTCGAAAAATATGACAGACTTATCAAGAAGATTGTCAATGAGTCTCCATCCACTAAGCTTTATATCCAGTCTGTGATGCCTATCAATAATGACTTTTCACGTTATAAAAATCTCATCGGTAAAGAGAAAGTATTGACTGCATTCAATGTTCAATTAAACGAACTTGCTGTAAAAAACAATGTAGTATTTATCAACCTTTGGGAAACTCTTGCAGATCCTGATACCGGTAAATTGAAGCCTGAGTATACAAATGATGGACTTCATCTTACAGGTACCGGCTATTTACAATGGGTAGCACAGATAAATGATTTTGTTAAAAATTAATATTTGATAAAACTAAAACGAGTTACAATATTATGAAAACTATTAATAAATTTGTTCTGTTTACAATCATCTCGATTTCTTCAGCATTTTTTACCATGAATGCTCAGGAAGTGATTGAGATAGAACCTCTGTTTGAATATCCCACCGCTCCGCAGGAATTGCCTACACTCGAGGAAAAATCGGACTATCTTGTGGAACATTTTTGGGATCAAATGGATTTTAAATCAAAATCAACAGTTGATCAGAATGCCCTTAATGATGCATTTCGTGTTTTTTCTGTTCCTTTGAGATGGTCAGCGAAAGATAAGGCCGTTGCCGCTACAGACAAACTCATACAGTCTATTTCTAAAAATCCCGTATTGTTACTTCAATTCACAAAAGCCGCTGAAGAGAATATTTATGGACCACGTGCTGAGGTTTGGGTGGATGAGGTTTACTTAAAGTTTCTTACTGCTCTTGTAAAAAACAAGAAAGTTCCGGCGGCAAGAAAGAAAAAATATGAAGATCAATTAAAGGTGTTAAGTAATACCACAATAGGGAGTAAAGCACCAGAGTTTTCTTTCGAAAATGTAAATGGTGACAAGGCTAATTATTTCCCTATGGCAACAAGTACTATTATCATTTTTGGAAATCCCAAAGACACAGATTGGCGTATCACGCGATTGAGAATGGAATCAAACGCAGCTTTAACCGATGCGGTTGCCAAAGGCAAAGTCAACATACTTTTTATTGTGCCTGATAAAATGGATGGATGGAAAAACGAAGTAGTGAATTACTCTTCAAAATGGACTGTGGGATGTGGTGAAGACCTCAAGAAAATATATGATCTCAGGACAATGCCTTCAGTATATTTGATAAGCAACGAAGGTAATATTTTATTGAAGAATACACCATTGGAAACCGCAATCTCTAAGGTTCTGGAGCTAACAAAATAATCTATAAAATTAGATCATAATGAGGAGATTGAGCTTTTCCGGATTTTTGAAGCGCACCTATTTCCGCTTCACCGGATATTCTTACACAAATCTTGGAAGATTGTTTCTAAGGTTGTTTATAGGAATCATGTTGATGCAGTTTGGAATCCGCCAGATTGCACATTTTGATCAAGTCCATGAATTGTTCCCGTCAGTGTTTGGAATGGATTCTGAGACTTCGCTCATAATCATGATATGCATCGAGGTGATATGTTCATTTTTTATAATGATTGGATTCTTGACGAGAGTAATGATTATTCCTCCTTTTTTCGCGATGCTCGTCGCTGAATATTATTTGCTTCATGATCATGTGACCGAAGCCACATATCTTATAGATTGGCATCAACAAGGGTATCTTCCTATTATGTTCCTCGGTGTTTATTTCTTTCTGATTTTAGTTGGCCCGGGTAAAATTTCTGTAGATTATTTTCTTTCACTGCATATTATTCATTCGGAAAATAAAAGTGAAGGTGAATTGGAAGAAGTATGAAAATAGCTGTTTTGATATCTGGAGGGGTAGATAGCGCGGTTGTAGTACACAAATTGGCATCTGAGGGACACGATCTTCATCTTTTTTACATTCGGATAGGGATGGATAATGGAGAAGGTGACTGTTCAGCTGATGAAGATATCGAAATGTGTACGCTTATTGCGAGGAAATATGGGCTACCCTTAAAAGTTGTATCTCTTCATGAAGAGTATTGGGATCATGTAATGGCTTATGCGTTGCGGACTGTTAAGGAAGGTCTGACTCCTCATCCCGATATGATGTGCAACAAAATGATAAAATTCGGATTCTTTGAAGAACGCTGGGGTAAGGATTTTGATAAAACAGCTACAGGACATTATGCTTCGATCAAAGAAATAGACGGTAAACTTTATCTTGCAACTGCAAAGGATCCTGTAAAAGATCAGACTGATTTTCTCGCACAGATCTCATATGAGCAGTTGTCTCATTTGATGTTCCCTCTTGGGGATATGGATAAATCGGAGGTGAGACAGCTTGCAAAAGACGTTTCGTTGCCTAATGCTTCGCGCAAAGATTCTCAAGGTATTTGTTTCCTTGGCAAGATAGATTATTCTGATTTCATAGCTCGTCATCTTGGAGAGAAAGAAGGTCCGGTTATAGAAATTGAGACAGGCAAGAAAATTGGTGTTCATAGAGGATATTGGTTCTACACCATAGGACAACGTAAAGGATTACGCCTTAGCGGAGGTCCTTGGTTTGTGGTTAGAAAAAACGTTAAGGACAATGTAATTTACGTGTCAAACGGATATGACACCAGACTCCAATATGGTAGGGAAATACCATTAATAGAACCGAATTGGATCAGTGGGGATCCATTTTCAGGTATATTAGGAGCTGTGGGTGATAAAATAGAAATTGCATTTAAGACCAGACATTCTCCGGAATTTTATACCGGGCATTTGATTAAAAATTCAGATGATGAAATCAAAATCATTTCTGATTGTGATGTTCAGGGAATAGCTCCCGGACAATTTGCAATTGTATATTCACCCGATAAAGTTTTATGTCTTGGTTCTGCCATGATTTCAAATGGTGTAAAGAAGCGTCGGAGACATCATAATAAAAATATAGTTTCCGAAGAATCAAAAAAGAACGACTAATTCAAAAGATATGGAAAAACGATATAGACTTGAGTTGGTAGGGATTACCTATAATCAGATAGAATCAGGAGTGTATGCACTGATTCTCCAACAAGTGGGTGCCACCAGAAGAATACCTATTATAATTGGGTTTCCGGAGGCTCAAGCCATTGAATGCAAACTTCAGGAAGTGGCAACCCCTCGTCCGTTGACCCACGACACAATGGTGGCAACGCTTGCTTCTTTTGGCATATCTTTGATTGAGGTTAATATTTATAAACTTCCTAATGGTGTTTTTGCCGCCGATCTTGTTTTTTCTGATGGCAAAGTTGAGAAAGTAGTCGATTCCCGTTCGTCAGATGCCGTGGCTCTTGCAATAAGAGTGGGTGCCCCTATTTTTACCACCGAATCTGTTTTGAGAGAAGCCGGTTTTGATTCTGATGGCAAAACAGAGGGCTCTTCTGTTGATGAGGAAGAAAAAGGTTCGGTTTCCTCATCAACCACGAAAAAATCGGATCTTGCAAAAATGTCGATCTCCCAATTGTCGGAGGCAATGCTGCTCGCTGCGGAAAACGAGGACTATGAAGAAGCAGCAAGAATTAAAAATGAAATTGATAATAGAAACGCTCAAAAAGAGTAATAATGAAAAATAGAAGAAATAGGATTGATTTGATTGTAGAGCTAATTCGCAATCAGTGTATCGGCAGTCAGGAAGAACTTGCAGACTTGTTGTCTCAAAAGGGGCATAAAGTAACTCAGGCTACTTTGTCGCGCGACTTGAAAATGTTGCGGACAACAAAGGTGCCGACCGACAGAGGCACTTATATGTATGTTATGCCTGACAGTGACTCCTTGAAAGATAAGATCCTTTCTTTTGGTCAAGCACCACCAAGGGCAAATTACCAGAGCGGTTTCTTGTCTTTACATTTTTCAGGACATCTCATCGTGATTAAAACACGCATCGGATATGCTGCCGGACTTGCGTATGACATTGACATGCGAAGGAAAGAAGAAATTTTAAGCACAATACCTGGTAGTGATACAATACTTGTAGTTCTTCGTGAAGACGTTTCACGCAACAGGGCGGCAGAAATATTTGCAGATATTTTGGGAATAGATATCTCAGAAATTTCATTTTAAGATAAGATCATGATTAAAATTGGTATTATTGGTGCTGATAAACCGGATGCCGGTGAATTGTTGAGACTTCTGCTTAATCATCCTGAAGTGGAAGTTGAGACTCTCTTTTCCCCTTCTCTTTCAGGACGTCAGGTGTCTTCTTGTCATCATGGTTTTATCGGTGAAAGAATAATGAATTTCACGGATCGTTTAGACCTTTCTAAATTAGACGTGATATTTATTGCTGATGATTCACAGACGGGACGAAACGTCATTGAGAAAGCTCTTGAAATGGAGCAATTACGTGTGATAGATCTTTCTCCGGGCAGGTTTGACGATTGGTCTACAATGGAAATGGAATATGGTCTTTCTGAAATTAATCGCAAACCGTTGGTTAGAGGTGCCAGGATGGCGATTGTTCCGACTCCGATAGCTTCTCTTGCTTTGATCGCTCTTCATCCTTTGGCTACGAATCTTCTTCTCCCTTCTGAAATATCTTTGACAGTTGTGGTTCCTGAAGGTGTTGCTAAACTAATCGAACCGAAAAAGGTTTCTGAAGAGATTATCCGTCAACTGAAACACGCTCAAAATAGTTTTGAAGGGAATATCAATATGAGAATAATTCCTGAAGGAAGCGGAAGGACGATGAAAGTTATAGCTACTATGGTATGTCCCCTCGCTATTGCAGAGATAGATCGTATATTTAATTCTATATATGATGACCACAGTTTTGCGTTCACCTCTCTTTCTAAGGTAGGAGGGGAAGAAGTTGAAGGCACACAGAAATGTATTGTGTCTTTCTGTAAACCTGGAGCAGGACTCATTGAAATTGAGATAGTGGGTGACTGTCACATGCGGGGAGGCGCAGGAGATGCATTACATGCCATGAATCTGCTTTTTGCTCTACATGAAAAAGTTGGCTTAAATCTTAAGACATCAAGATTTGGCGATTATAGAGAAGCATCTTCAAGGCAGACATCTTGGTTTGCATAAAATTGATTTACTATTATTTCTTTCTTAACGTATAATGTAATGTCGGTTAATAAAGTAATATTGCTTGGTCATGTCGGGAATGATCCGGAAATGCGTTATCCTGATAAGGACAGGGCTGTTGCATACGTCTCTCTTGCTACAAATGATGTCCGCGGGGCTGCACGTACTGAAGTGACAGAATGGCATTATCTTGTCTTTGGCGGACAGAATGCTTCTCTGGTTGAAAGATATGTGAGAAAGGGCACTCAATTGTATGTGGAAGGCTATCTTCGAAGCAGAGAATATGAAGACCGAATGAAAATCACGCGTAGAAGGACAGAAATAATCGTTGAGAAATTTGAAATTCTTGGAAGACGGTCATAAATTTCTCTTGTAAATTGTTATTAACCTATAAACATATCATAATAGTCAGAGATGAGAAAATGGCGTATTGAAGATTCAGCTGAAATCTACAATATCAGTGGATGGGGGCTTAAGTATTTCTCGATTAATGAGAAAGGTCATGTGCAGGTCACACCTCGGGAAGATTGTGCACCTGTCGATTTGAAAGATGTCATTGACGAATTGCGTATCCGTGATGTGTCAGCTCCCATGCTTTTGCGTTTTCCCGATATTCTTGACAATAGAATACAGAAGATATCTTCCTGCTTCAAAAAAGCAGCTGAAGATTATCATTATGAGGGACAAAATTATATAGTCTACCCTATCAAGGTCAATCAAATGTGCCAGGTGGTTGAAGAAATCGTCAGCCATGGTAATAAATATAATATTGGTCTTGAAGCCGGTTCCAAACCCGAGTTGCATGCGGTTCTTGCTGTCAATACTCATTCTAATTCATTAATTGTCTGCAACGGATATAAAGATGAAGATTATGTTGAGTTGGCACTCCTTGCTCAGAAGATGGGACGCAGGGTATATCTTGTCGTAGAAAAACTCAATGAACTCAAACTGATTGCAGACGTGGCAAAACGTCTTAATATCACTCCCAATATCGGTATGAGGATTAAATTATCCTCATCCGGAAGTGGGAAATGGGAAGAATCAGGAGGAGATGTAAGTAAATTCGGACTAAATTCATCAGAACTTCTTGATGCTCTCTCTTTCCTTGAGAGGAATAATATGATGGATTCTCTAAAGTTGATTCATTTTCACATAGGGAGCCAGATCACTAAAATCAGAAGGATCAAGAACGCTCTTAGGGAAGCGATGCAATTTTATGTGCAGCTTACTAAATTGGGATTCAATATCGATTTCGTAGATATTGGTGGCGGACTTGGTGTGGACTACGATGGCACACGCTCCTCTTTTGGAGAAAATTCAATGAACTACTCAATTCAGGAATATGTCAATGACTCTGTTTCCGCACTGGTTGATGTCTGTGTAAAAAATGGTCTACGGCAACCTAATATCATTACAGAAAGTGGTCGCTCACTGACAGCTCATCATTCGGTATTGATAATTGAGGTTTTGGAAACGACGCAGCTTCCCATATGGAATGACAACGAAGAAATAGAGGATAATGCTCATGAGTTGACTAAAGAGCTCTATAATATTTGGGACAGAATCAACCCCACTACGATGTTTGAGGATTGGCATGATGCGCTTCAAATAAGGGAGGAGGCTCTTGAATTGTTTAGTCTTGGGTTGCTTGATCTTCGCACAAGGGCACAAATTGAAAAATTATTCTGGTCAGTTGCGCGTGACGTCAATGATTTGACCCGTTCTATGAAGCATCCGCCTGAAGAATTGAAAAAGGTTGACAAAATGCTGCCTGAAAAATATTTCTGCAATTTTTCATTGTTCCAGAGCCTTCCGGATTCCTGGGCGATAGATCAGGTTTTCCCTATCATTCCAATCTCACGGCTTGATGAGAAGCCTACACGCCGATGCACGATCCAAGATATCACATGCGATTCTGATGGCAAAATAAACCGTTTTGTTTCTCCTCAAGGGATGTCATATTCTTTACCGGTGCATCCTTTGAAACAAAATGATCATTATTATATAGGCGTCTTTCTCGTTGGAGCATATCAGGAAATTCTCGGAGACCTTCATAATCTTTTCGGAGATACGAGTGCTGTCCATATCACTGTTAACGACGAAGGATATTCCATCGAACAGATAATTGATGGCGAACCTGTGGCTGATGTCCTTGATTATGTGGAATATAATCCCAAAAAATTAGTAAGGAATCTTGAGGCTTGGGTGTCTAAATCAATGAAACAAGGTGTGATCACTCCGGAGGAAGGACGTCAGTTCCTCAATAACTACAAATCCGGTTTGTATGGAATAACATATCTCGAACGAGATTAACCAATTTTATAAGTATGAGATATTTCCTGAAACTGTCGTATAATGGCGAAAAGTTTCATGGTTGGCAATCTCAACCCAATGCGGTTGGTGTTCAACAGAAAATTGAGGAGGCGTTGTCAATTGTGACGCGCCTCCCGATTTCAATTGTTGGTGCCGGAAGAACAGATGCAGGTGTGCATGCAAGGGAAATGTATGCTCATTTTGATCTTCCGGAATGTATAAAAGATAGAGGAAAGTTGATTCTATCCCTTAATCGCCTTGTTGGAAGAGATATTGCGATTGATGACATTGTCCACGTGCCGGATGATGCTCACGCACGTTTTGATGCGATAGAAAGAACGTATAAATATTTTGTTACTTTCCATAAATCTCCCTTTGTCTATCCTTTCTCTTGGCATTCCCCTACTCTATTGGATATTGACAAGATGAATGAGGCTGCTTTTATTTTGACTGAAACTTCAGATTTCACATCTTTTGCAAAATTGCATTCTGATGCAAAAACAAATATCTGTGATGTCAGATATGCAAGATGGGAAAAAGTCGACAAATCAGACATGGTAATGCCCGGCTTATTTGATGAAGGAATAGTTTTCAACATTTCTGCAGACCGGTTCCTACGTAACATGGTCAGGGCAGTCGTCGGAACGTTGGTGGAAGTTGGCAAGGGAAAGATTTCTGTAGAACAATTCAAGGATATAATAGCCAAAAAAGACAGATGCTCGGCAGGAGTGTCGATGCCTGCTGAGGCATTGTTTCTATGGAGTGTGAAGTATCCCTATCTTTAATGGCAAATTATTTAATATAAAGATTTGTATGTTGAGTAATAAAACAAAAGGATTCTTTATCGGAGCCATCGCGGCTGCCAGTTACGGCACGAACCCTCTCTTTGCTCTCCCTTTATATGAAGAAGGGATGAATCCTGATTCCGTATTATTTTTCAGATATCTTCTTGCAGTTCCGATCATGGGACTGATGCTTCTGTTTAGAAGAGGGAAAAGTGAATTTAAAGTTACTCCTACGCAGACATTACAGCTGTTTGTGATGGGAATCCTTGTCGCCGTTTCATCCCTGTCGCTATTCATCAGCTATACCTATATGGATGCTGGAATTGCATCTACGATTCTTTTTGTTTATCCAATAATGGTAGCAATGATAATGGCTATCGGATTTAAGGAAAAGTTTACTATCAGCACCGGATTATGTATTGCTATGGCACTTGGAGGAATTGCATTGCTTTATAGAAGTTCCGATGGAAAAACAATCAGTCTTTTTGGCACTATATTGGTCATGGTGTCGTCACTCACATACGCGTTGTATATCGTAGGAGTCAATCAGACTAAACTGAGGAATATGCCGACTTTAAAAGTCATTTTTTATGTTCTTTTATTTGGTGTTTTTGTTTTCGCCTGCAAAATAATTTTGAGCGACACTATGGTTACTCCAAAAAGTATAATGTCTTGGGTTAATCTTCTGGGAATTGCAATACTTCCGACTGCAGTCTCATTCCTATGCACTACTTCGGCGATTCAGCTGATAGGACCCACACCTACTGCAATACTCGGTGCCCTTGAGCCGTTAACAGCTGTTGTAATAGGTGTGACTATGTTTGGAGAGGTATTGACTCCGAGAATAGCCTTAGGAATTATCCTTATTCTTCTTGCCGTCTCTATTGTTGTTGCCGGAGGGAATTTTGCAAAGCAAATCACAAATATAAAAAAATTATTCCCGCGAAAGCGATAAGTATTATAATCATGAACCCCATAAGCGCTAAATCTAAAATTGACCTATTAAGAGAAAATCTGCATAGGCATAATCACAATTATTATGTTCTGAACTCGCCTGAAATTTCAGACAAAGAGTTTGACATGATGATGAAGGAGCTCGAAAAGTTAGAAAAAGAGTTTCCTGAATTTTCCGATCCCCTCTCCCCGACACAACGTGTGGGGTCAGATCTTACAAAGGGTTTTGAACATGTGGTTCACGCACGCCCCATGATGTCGCTTTCTAATTCCTATTCCATTCAGGAAGTCGATGATTGGTTTGAAAGATTAAGAAAAGCTCTTCAGGGAGAAAAGTTTAACATTGTGGGAGAATTGAAATTTGATGGCACCTCGATTTCTATCACATATAAAAACGGTATGTTGGTGCGAGCTGTGACACGTGGCGATGGAACACAAGGTGACGATGTGACGGCAAATGTAAAGACAATCAGAAGTATCCCTTTAAGGCTACAACCCGGCGACTGGCCTGATGAATTCGAGATACGTGGTGAAATATTGATGCCATGGGAAGTGTTTGAAAAAATAAATGCTGAAAGAGCCTATAATGAAGAACCATTATTTGCCAATCCGAGAAATGCAGCATCTGGCACTCTGAAGATGCAGGATTCTCGAGAGGTGGCAAAACGCCATCTTGATGCAAGGTTTTATTATTTGCTTAGCGATAATCTTCCATACGACAATCATTATGAGAACATGGAGGCGGCACGAGGTTGGGGATTTAAGGTTTCCCGAAATATGGAGTTATTGAATTCGCTTGAAGATGTCAATAATTTTATAAATTATTGGGACGAACACAGGAAGGAATTGCCCGTGGCAACTGATGGACTTGTGTTTAAGATAAACTCTTTAAGACAGCAATTGAATCTCGGTTTCACCGCTAAATCTCCACGCTGGGCGATCGCATTTAAGTTTAACCCTGAAAATGCTTGCACACAACTCAGATTCGTATCGTTTGAGACAGGAAGAATGGGCATTGTCACTCCTGTTGCCAATCTTGAACCGGTATTGCTTTCCGGGACTATCGTGAAGAGGGCGTCTCTTCATAATGACGATATAATCCGCGAACTCGACATTCATGAAGGCGATTGGCTATATGTAGAGAAGGGGGGAGAAATAATCCCTAAGATAACAGGTGTCGAGATCTCCAAGCGTCAGGAGAATGCCGCTCCAATTCGATTTGTGTCACAATGTCCTGTATGTGGCACTCCATTGGTTAAAACATATGGAGATGCGGCATGGTGCTGTCCGAATCATTATGGATGCCGCCCTCAGATCACAGGAAAGATCGAGCATTTTTGCGCGAGAAGAATGATGGACATTGATGGAATCGGAGAGGAAACCGCAGAGCTTCTTTTTGACTGCGGACTTGTGGAAACCATAGCTGACCTGTACGACCTGACTCAAGAAAAGCTTGAAAAGCTTGATCGAGTCGGCGAGAAAACAGCAAGACGCATAATAGAGGGTATTGAGGCATCTAAAAGTGTACCTTTTGAAAGAGTTGTGTATGCGCTTTCAATTCCTAATGTGGGAGAAACAACAGCCAAGAGACTTGCCAAGTCTGTCAAGTCAATGGAGAATATGCTTTCCATGTCGGAAGCCGAATTGACAGCTATTCCTGATGTAGGTCCGGTCATTGCTAAATGTATATATGACTATCTTAGAGATCCTGTATGTGCCGGGAATATCGAAAGACTTAAAGCAGCCGGAGTGCAGATGAAACTGTCGGAAGACAAAATGGCTCCTTCAGGAAATGCTCTCGAAGGGAAGACGATTGTTATCTCAGGTACTTTTTCACATCACTCAAGAGATGAATATAAGGACATAATTGAGCGGGAGGGTGCCAAGAACGCGGGTAGCATTTCAAAGAAGACGTCTTTTGTCCTTGCAGGAGAAAATATGGGACCTGCAAAACGTGAAAAATGCGAGAAATTGGGTATTCCTTTAGTTTCTGAAGATGAATTCCTCTCAATGATTGGCGAATGATTCAGCCGTTTATGTCTTGAAATATCTATCTAAGGCAACATATTGAAACTCGGCTTAATGCTGGCGATTCCCTGTTCACATTGATCTGGACAGGGATTCTTTCTTTCATTTCAGGCACATGACTTATAAGCCCGACTTTTCTTCCCCCTATCTGGTGAAGCTTCTCAAGTGTGTCCATCACGTTTCCGAGATATTCCGGAGAAAGTGTGCCGAAACCTTCGTCTATAAAAAGGACGTCGGCTCCTCCTCCGCCGGATCTCATATTTGATAGAGAAAGTGCAAGCGAAAGGGATGCCATGAAACTTTCCCCGCCAGACAGGATACTTGCCGGTTGCGGCTCGCTTGGATGATAGCAATCTTTTACGAGGATTGCCAGAGAACCGGGATTGCAAGTCAGGGTATACCTGTCGGTAAAATTCCTCATATTCATGTTGGCGTTGTCAAGCAATGAATGCAACACAAAACTCTGTGCCACATTTCTGAATTTGATACCGTCAGTGTCACCGAGAAGGCGATATAAACCTTCCCATTTCTCTTTCTCCTCTCTTGCTTCTTCCTCTTTTTTAATTTTCTTTTCAAATGATTTTCTTGCAGTCTCGTCTTTTTCAAGTTGCTCCTTCAGCTGCCCTATTTCCCGTTGTTTCCGGTTAAGACTCTCAGCAAAAGACGCGATACGTTCATTCAAAGATTCTTCTGATTCTGATTCCTCAAATTCCGGACTGTTTAGCTCAAGTGCTGAAATTTGATTTGAAATATTTGTCAAGGCTCCCAGCTCTCTGTTAATATTTTCTATGGTCTTTTTATGAGAACACTCAATATTGTCAATGGATTCCTTGTCAGTGCCGCTTAGTTGCTTTAACCGGGATTCAGTTATATTGCTGTTGCAGTTCAAGAAATTTGTTATAATTTCCGTAATGCTATTTAATTTCTCTTCGATATTCTTTTTATCTATTTTCCATTCAGACATGGCAACTATGGATTTCACGGATTCCTCTTTCTTTTTCTCAAGAGAAAGCATAACCTTCTTCAAAGATCTTTGCATCTCAGCGATTTTCTGCCTTAACTCTTCCGCTTCTTTTTGCGTTTTGCGCAATTCTGAAATAGAGTTGTTGAGAGCCATTTTCTCATTTTGAATTATTTCTGGCAGTTCTAAAGAAGGGATATCACCGTAGCCACATTCTTTTATCTTGGTTTCGAATTCTTTTGATAGCTCGGCGACCTTTTTAGTTTGCTTTTCTATTTTTTCATATAATACTTTGAGTGTAGAGGTTGTTTCTTTTTTTAATTCCTTTGCAGAATAATCTTTCGATTTAAGTTGAAGCAGATCTTGTTCTATCACTTTTTTCTTTTCACTTAAGGTGAGCAACATTGACGAAAACAGAGATTCTTCAAGTCTTTTTTCGATTGTAGCACCACACACCGGACACATGTCTCCTTCTTTAACAGACATTCTTATAGATTTAACGGCCTCAGAGGTCGCCAATTCAATCTTTGCAAGATCGGATGAAGCTTCGGTTAGTCTTTTCTCTCCAGTTTTTATTGGGTCGGAAAGTGTTTTAATAGTCACATCACATTCATCAACCGTTTTTTGTTTTGATTTAAAATCTGTCGAAAATTCATCCAATCGACTTTTTGAATTATTCAGATTTACATATGCTACACTTACCTCACCGACAGATATCAGCCGCTTGCTCAGATTGTGCATTTCATCGTTAATTTTAGTGGGATTCAGTTTTTCTTCGTATTTAAGTTTTTCTTCAATCCCTTTCTGAATCTTTTTAACTTCTGATTCCGCTGCTTCAACTGCTTTGGCACAGTTGTCAATATTTTCCTGCAGTTTTACAAATAATATCTCTTTTTCATTAAGGAGATTCCGGCAACTCTCTTTTTCACGATACATTTGACGGGCTTCTTCCGAAAGGTTATAATCCTTTATAAGCTTTTCTTCTCCGAGATATGATTCCGATTTAGTAATTGCTTCTAATTTTTCCAGCCTGGCTGAGGATTCAGATTTCAAGACGTTAAGGTTTTTAATATCTTGAAACCATTTCACTTTTTTCCCGATTTCCTCAATATTTTTTGAAATCCCGCATGATTCTTTATTAAGGTTGTCGATGCTTTGTTTCTTTTCAAGTTTTTCCTCCTCGGTAAGAAGTGTTATATTTTTAATCTCGAATTTTATTTCTTCCCATTCTCTTTTCTTTTCAAGATAATGAGTGGCAATTTTTCTTCCTATTATTGAATATATTTCTGTTCCGGTGAGTTTTTCAAGAATTTCAGACTTCTCCCCTTTTTCACTTTTAAGAAATTTTGAGAAATCTCCCTGTGCAAGCATCACTGTTCTGCAGAATTGGTCATAATCCAACCCTGTTAATTCTATAATTTTGTCAGGAATAACCCTTTTATTTGTTTCGGCGTAGATCCCGTCTTCCGATGTCAACGATCTTGTCGGCTTTTGCAAACGTCTGTCTGGTTTCTTGTAGTTTCTTTGTATTGCCCATGTAGCCTCATACTCTTTACCGTCATTCCCGTCAAATTTCAGTTTTACCCAGCCTTCGCCTGTTCCACGGCGCAAGAATTGGGAGTTGTCATTAAAATAATATTTATCGTCGTTATCGAGTCCCGCTCCGATGTCTTCTTTAGCAACCGAAGTCATGCGTGGAGTTTTATCGTAAAGGGCAAGACATATTGCATCAAGGATAGTGCTTTTACCGGCTCCCGTTTCCCCTGTGATCAAAAAAATTGAAGCGTCACCGAGTATTTCTCCTTTAAAATCTATTTCTGCATCCGCAATTGAAGCTATGTTATGGATATGTAAATATTTGAGTATCATGTTAAAGGTTATTTTCTAATGAATATTCGTTTTGTAGCTGATCAAGTAGCGACATATATATTTCGCTTTGGGAATCGGGTATTCCTGATGCCTTAAAAAATCTTGCAGCTATTTCATTTGGATTCAATTCTGCGAACTGAGATGAACTCATATTTATCATCTCCTTTTCGTTTTGCAGACTGTTCAAACGAGAATATTTTATCAGGCAGTATCTACAGTCTTTATCAGCTGCCACAGCAGCCGCTAATTCCTGGCAATCTGTGGGCAGATCATTTTCTTGAGCAACATTTAATCTGATATATGAGTTATCGTCATCAGGTATCTTCGCAAATAGCTTTAATGCCTTTTTAAAGTCTACAGGTTTTTCCGGGAACGTTTTCAGTGCCCTTAACGGCTTTATTTCTATTTGTTCGATACTTGGTGAAGATTCTTTTCTAATATCAACGATAGAAACGCTATGGGTATAGTCTTCATCAAAAGAAACTGCTATGGGAGTTCCGGAATATCTGATTCTCCCTTCTTCATCCAATTTTTGTGCCTTATGGATATGCCCTAATGCAACATAATCGTAAACTTTACTGAATATCGTATTTTTTACAGAATTGATATTGCCGATCATTCCCGTTTTATGCCCTTTCATGTCACACCCTTCCACTGTAAGGTGACCCATCAATACACATGGCAGATTATCGCTATTTATCTTTTCTAAATGATCGGCAGTCATACCGAAAAACGATTCTTCAGCTGAGGTTTCATTATCTGAATTGCCCATGAATGCCCGGTTGATATAAGGGATAGCCATGATGTATCCTTTACCGGGTATTTCGATTGTATTCTCACAGAAATCATAAATCCCGTTTTCTCTTCTTACATTTCCCAACACATGAATACCCGCTTTCTTCCAAAGGTTCCTGTTTACATCAATCCTGGAAGCGCTGTCGTGATTGCCGGATGTAATTATGATTGCCATCCCCTCCGCTATCTCATGTAGATCAAGAATAAAATCTGTAAATAATCTCATAATAGATGATGAGGGGGAAGAGACATCAAAAATATCTCCGCATACAACCATGGCATCCGGATGGTATGACTCCACTATTTCTTTCAGTTGATGGAAGAAATGAATATACTCATCAGTCCTGTCGTAACTATAAAACACTTGACCGAGATGCCAGTCGGAAGTATGTAATATTTTCATAATCTTATATATTGTGAGAGGAAATATCTTTCCAAAAATAATATTATTTATCGGGATTTACAAATTATTTGGAATGTGATGTACGTCATGTGCCTACAGTTCGCTCCGCTTTGTTTGCGATTGGGGTGCATCTTGCTCTCCTGAAAATGGCAGCATAATGTATCCATATCATACCAAACGGCGCATCACGCTCTCCCGAAATTTCATCTAAAGAACAGGAGATATTAAATAATGCTCTTGCGATTGGAGAAGGAGATGGAAGTGTATTAGCGGATTAATCTCCACGAAAGGTAGATTATCTGCCGGACATTACCTATGTAAGCATTAATTTAAGTAATGCGTTATGAGGATTTTGAGATTTTGGGCATTTTTGCGTAAATAAATGATGAGGTATAGGGTATTATGTGTTAAATAGTGAGATTTTCGGCATTTTACTGAAGATAAATAGTGAGATTTTCGGCAAATTGTTGTACTTTTGCAATAAGTACCTACGAAAAATAAATGAACAGATGCCAGCCATATATTGCGGCAACCTATAAAGCCGTTCATCAGTCGTTATGGAACCCCATAATTCCATCTTCACGACTTCATATCTCGCTCGCACTATAAGACAATCATATGCACATTTATTTTTCGTAGGTACTTATTATTAAAGCATAATGAATATGGGAGAAAGAATCTTTAAGCGCAAATTGTATGATAAGATGCTGCAATGGAAACAAGAGCGCAATGGCAGCACTGCCTTACTTATCAAAGGTGCGAGGCGCGTGGGGAAGTCCACGCTGGCTGAAACATTTGCCCAAAATGAATATGAATCATACATTATTATTGACTTTACGGAAACCTCTCGGGAAGTCAAGAGCCTGTTTGATGATGTTTCAAATCTCGATGATTTGTTTCTTCAATTACAATTTCATTTTCAGAAACGACTTATACCCCGTAAGTCGGTGATTATCTTTGATGAAGTACAGAATTGCCCCATGGCACGTCAGGCCATCAAAAAATTAGTGAAAGACGGACGGTATGACTATATTGAAACCGGTTCTCTAATATCCATTAAGAAGAATACGCAAAATATCCGCATTCCGAGTGAGGAAACCCGTATTACGCTCTACCCCATGGACTATGAGGAATTTCGCTGGGCAATGGGTGATTATGTGACGATACCGATGTTGCATGAGGCTTTTGACGCGCAGAGACATTTTGGCGATGGATTGACAAGGAAGCTGCTTCGTGATTTTCGGCTTTATATGTTGATTGGCGGTATGCCACAAGCTGTGAACACTTACCTGGAATCGAACAACCTGAGTGTTGTGGATGCCGTGAAAAGAGAAATAATAGAACTCTATGCGGATGATTTCCGCAAGATTGACTCGACAGGAAAAGCGACCAAAATGTTCTATGCCATACCGGGACAGCTGAATAAAAATGCTTCAAGATACCAGATTTCCGGCGTCATCAAAGGAATCAAGCAAGAAAGGGTTGAAGAGTTATTACAAGACATGGAAGACTCTCACGTTGTGTTGTTATCCCATCATGCCAATGATCCGAATGTAGGTTTTTCCCTGCACAGGGATTCGGACAAGTACAAGATGTTCTTGAACGATACCGGTCTTTTTATCACTTTGGCTTTCATGGATAAGGACGTGACAGAAAATGTCATTTATCAGAAACTATTGAATGACAAACTGTCAGCGGACCTTGGTTATGTGTATGAAAACGTAGTGGCACAGATGCTTAAAGCTGCAGGCAATGAACTTTTTTACCATACATGGCCTACTGAAAGTGGCAAGCATAACTACGAGATAGACTTCCTGCTGTCTCGTGGCAGCAAGATATGTCCGATAGAGGTCAAATCATCCGGATATAAGAGTCATGCTTCGCTTGATGCTTTTTTCCGAAAATTCCCGGAAAGGATACAGCATCGTTACCTTGTTTATACTAAGGATCTGCGAAAAGATACCGACATTCAGATGATTCCTGTGTTTTTAACCATGTTCCTGTAATCATAAAATGTTGGTTATTAAATCAAGGAATCAAGGCAACATGATGCCAACAAACAGCAAACCGACTGAACAAGCGGAACGCCGCCGGACATTATCAGTAATTTTGCCGGGCAGACGGCAGAATAGTGGCTGAACGGTATTCCCGACAGCACCTATATCGAACATGACATTCCTGTGGAAGCTCCTGAACAGTGCATTACGTTCAGCAAGTCGTCAATTCTTGTAATAGGATTATACGATAAAATAGGAGGAATTAATCAAAATATGCACTACAATTGTTAAATTAATGTATGATCCTCTGAATGAGATTCAAAGAAATTTGTAAATATCAAATTCCACATGCTATGTCGACACAAGAATCAAAATTAAATATTCTTTTCAGGGAAAAAGGAGTTTATGCCATACTACATATAGTAATACTGCTTCTTTCGATATTCCTTGTAGTAGGAATATCGATCGACACGTTTCATAACGAGTCGTTTTATAAAGTCCCGAAATTTATGAAATTCCAATTTTGGGTCTGCGTCCTTTTTCTACTCGACTTTTTTGTCGAATTTTTCTTATCTCCTGATAAATGGTCGTATCTGAGATCGCATGTCATTTTCTTTTTGGTCTCCATTCCATATAATTCAATAATAATCCACTATGGATGGCAATTTGATCCGCAGATTACATATTGTCTTCGTTATATTCCACTTATACGCGGAGGATATGCCATGGCAATTGTGATCAGCTGGTTCACTTATAATAAGGCAACAGGATTGTTTATATCATATCTTGCCACCTTGCTGTTTACAGTGTATTTTGCCTCCTTGGCATTCTATCTTTTTGAGCATAAAGTCAACCCGCTCGTGACAAATTACGATGCCGCGTTGTGGTGGGCATTTATGGATGCTACTACTGTTGGATCCAACATAGTTGCGGTTACTACGGTAGGAAAGGTTTTATCAGTTTTACTCGCTGCGCTTGGAATGATGATGTTTCCGATATTTACGGTCTATGTCACCAACATACTTACAAAACATAATCAGCAGGGTAAACAATATGGTGAAGGTGATTTCACCACTCCCCTCTCCAATTCTTCCTCACAACCGCAGACGTCTGTTTCAGCTCAATCTCAAGAGGGTTGAAGGTTTAGGGTTTAGGGTTGCTTCAAATAATTCTTAAACTATAAACCATAAACTTACAGCCAACGACCCAAGACAAACGACTATAAAATTCAAAAATATCAAACATTCAATAATATTAATCATGGCATTTGACAAAGTATTTATCCGCCAGTCGGTAAAAGATTTCCCTGTCACAGTTGCACGAGGTGTCGGGCAGGTGATGTTTCAAGACAGTATGTGGACGGGCATTCTGTTTTTGATAGGTATATTTTGGGGAGCATATATGGAGGGATTCCCGTTGGTTGCGTGGGGCGCACTTGTCGGTGTCCTGGTATCGACTCTTACAGGATATATTCTGCATCTCCCTGATCAAAAAGGGGCAAATGGTCTCTGGGGTTTTAACGGGGTACTTGTAGGATGCGCATTCCCGACGTTCCTTGCCAGCACGGTTTGGATGTGGATCGGACTTATAATCTGTTCCGCTTTGACCACAATAGCGCGTTCAGGAATGGACAACATCCTTGACAGGTGGAAAATTTCATCCTTTACTTTCCCCTTCGTTTTCTGCACATGGATATTTCTGCTTTCTGCGAGATTGTTCGACGGATTCCCGGCGATGTATATGGGCAGTCCGGAGTTTCCTCACGGTGATGCAGCGAAAGTATCGATGGATTTCGGTAGTCTTGTAGTCTATTGGTTAAGGGGAATCTCACAGGTATTCCTTATCAAATCATGGGTCTGCGGAATCTTTTTCCTTGCCGGTCTTGCCGTGAGCAATTGGAGGGCGGCACTGTGGGCAGGCATAGGTTCCGCCATTGCACTGTTTATCGCTTTCATTTGGGACGGACCTGCCACTGATATTGCAAACGGTTTGTATGGATTTTCTCCTGTGCTTACAGCTATTGCCCTTGGTGCAACATTCTGTAATTTCTCTTGGAGAAGCGCTGTATGGGCTGTCTTGGGCACGATTGTAACAGTATTTATCCAGGCGGCGATGAATGCATTTTTCGCACCAATGGGTTTGCCCACCCTCACAGGACCTTTCTGCGTTGCCACATGGATATTCCTTTTGCCGGCATATAAGTTTTTCCAGCCGGACACAAAGTAAGTAGGCCTTTTTATTTCTAATCAGAATATCACCGATATGAGTTACACAATACAGAATGCGCCATTGTCATGGCGTCATATAAAAGTAGTGGCAATTGCCTCTTTAGGTCAATTGATCGGTACTTGTCTTGCCACAATCGTATCGGTCATTATCCCTCTCTATCAGATCGTGGCACATCCGGAACTATCGTCAGCAATGCAAGGTCTGGTCGGAGCCATGGATCTGATAGGTATTATGGTAGGCTCTACGATTATCGGCAAGTTGTCGGATAAATATGGCTATCTCTTATTCTTCCGTCTATGCCCGTTGTTGATATGTGCATCTTCCATTATATCCTTACTTTTCCCATCGCTTCCGGTTTTGATAATCTGTCTCTTTATGATGGGTTTTGGTATAGGTGGGGAATATAGTCTTGATTCAGACTATATTTCAGTGCTTATGCCGTCAAAATGGGAGTTTACTATGGTAGGAGTCGCTAAAGCGGCGAGTGCATTGGGGAATATCATAGCTGCCGGGGTCTGTTTCCTGATAGTGAAAGACTGGCAGAGCGCTGATTTGTGGCCGAGGTTGATGTGGATAATGGTAGCTATTTCAGGATTGATGATCATTGTCAGGATCCGCTTTTGGCAAAGTCCAGCGTGGCTTATGGCAAATGGGAAACCGAAAGAGGCAGAGATAGCTGTCCATGATTTTTTAGGCGATGATGTCAATATTGAGCCGACACAAAAGATGAAACCGGCTGCGGCAAAATTATCTGACAATATCTCTACCTGGACTTTTATCAAGCAGAATTGGAAAAATGTGATATTTACTGGTATCCCTTGGGCATGTGAAGGTTTGGGAGTATATGGTATTGGTGTCTTTCTTCCTATTTTGGTAATGGCTTTAGGGCTTGAACACGTATCAGGCCATGAAACTGAGTTGGCTCATGTGGCAAGTTCGGTGGAGATTACACTATGGATATCATGTATCATACTTCCGGGATTTATTATCGGATTATTCCTGATTCCCAAGATGAATGGAGCCATGCAACAGACCATGGGATTTTTCTTCAGTGGGATTTCGTTGTTGATACTCTTATTGGCTTATAATAATCACTGGTCAAGCTGGATTTCTATTCTTGCATTTATGGCATTCGAATTGTTCCTGAATCTTGGACCGCATCTCATGACGTATGTGCTCCCTTCCAAAGTTTACCCTGTAGAGATAAGAGGACTTGGTTCGGGAATTGCGGCTTCTATCGGAAAGATGGGTGCTGTATTGGGCGTGTTTTTTATTCCGGTGTTGCTCAAAGGAGGTGGATCATCATTGGTTCTGATAGTCTCGATAATCGTCATGATGGTAGGAGCCCTTGTAACTTACGTCTTCGCACCTAAAATCAACAATTCGTCTTTCAAAAGCGAAAGTTGAGGGTTATGAAGTTATGCCGGTAAGTCAAAAATCAAAATGTAGAACAGAGTAAATTTGAATTTTGAATGTTGAATTTTGAATGGTGATAATGGATAATTTTATCGAAAATGAAACAAAATAGAACAGAGAGGAAAATTCAGAATTAGTAATCATTAGTGGTGAAATATTCACCGGATAGTAAAAAAGTTTATAAAAACACCC
>CAJTZQ010000027.1 GCA_910583795.1 uncultured Muribaculaceae bacterium | reverse complement strand
TAACTATTAATCCATAACTTTACTAATGCAACAATAAAATTGTCAATGAAACGATTGAATGGTTTTATGAAAAGAATTCCTATTCTGTTACGTCTCTGTTAATTTTGGATTTGGAGAGAGTGATGTCTGAAGTTTGAATCGAAAAAAGTATAAGCAACTTCTTCGTTCAACTTCTGTAATCAATTAGATTGATGTCGCAAAGTTAGTAATAAAAACTTTGCTTTCATAAATATTTATTGGATAATTTTTAGTTAATTAACATAATTCCGGATATTATTATGTTAATAATTGTGAAATTTTACAATTGCTTATTGGGGCAGTGCGGTCGAGTGCTACAGGTACCACTGAAACAATGCCATGGGAGAGACACCATTCGTCGGTGTCTGTATTGTCAGGCTCTTCATTAATAAATTTGCCTGTGAGAAGATAAAATTTTTTCCCGGAGGGGTCAACATACTCTTTATATTCGTCGGTCCATTTCCCTTTACATCCTTTTGTGAGTCGCATCTCGGTAGGATGAGGAAAGCAATCAGGAATATTGACGTTTAGTGCGACTCCTTCGGGCAACCCTTTTTCTATAACGGCTTTGGAAATAGTTTCTACGAATGACAGACAATATGTGAAATCTGCATCGGCTGAGTGATCGGTAAGAGAAAAACCTATTGAGGGGATTCCGAAAGCGCATCCTTCGAAAGCTGCTCCCATAGTGCCTGAATACATGGCGTTGATAGAGGCGTTTGAACCATGGTTGATCCCTGACACCACAAGATCAGGCTTACGGCATAATACTGTATGCATCGCCAATTTTATACAATCAACGGGGGTGCCGTTAACTTTATACATCTTCGCGCCATTATAATCTTCCACTTGCTTGATTCTAAGCATAGAATTGGAGGTGATAGCCATCGATTGACCTGATTGAGGCGAGTCCGGGCATACAACGACCACTTCTCCTAAATTGACAAGCACATCAATAAGTGCGTGCACTCCCGAGGCGTGTATTCCGTCGTCATTGCTGACAAGTATTAGAGGTTTCATTCCTTTTTCCATAAATGTGTATTTTCTACAAAAGTAATAAAAAACGGTTGAAACTCGAAGTCTGTCAATTCTGTCTCAAAAAAAAGTTGTAATTTTGCATACTATGACTGACCAGACAAATTCTCTTAAGGCTGCTTATTTCACCCTTGGGTGTAAACTTAATTTTGCCGAGACATCTACCTTAGGAAAGATCCTTTCAGGGAAGGGTATAATGCGTGCTGCAAAAGGTGAGAAACCGGATCTATGTATCGTCAACACTTGTTCTGTCACTGAGATGGCGGATAAGAAGGGCAGACGCCTGATACGTTCTCTCGCCACCCGCTATCCTGAAGCCTCAATTGTGGTGACCGGATGTTATGCGCAATTGAAACCGGATGAGGTTTCGGCTCTCCCCGGCGTGGATATAGTGCTTGGCTCAAATGAGAAGCTTCTTATGGCGGAGTATATCGACCGGTGGCTAATCGACAGAAAGAAGCGTACTGAGGTGACTCCGGTATTCTCTATTAGTGAATTCCGTCCGTCTTGCGAACGTGGCGACCGCACACGATTCTTTTTGAAGGTGCAGGACGGTTGCAACTATTTTTGCACATATTGCACGATACCATATGCGCGAGGACGTTCTCGTTCAGGTGTCACGGAAGATCTTGTGAATATGGCTCGGGAGGCGGCCGCTGCCGGAGGAAAAGAAATCGTTATCACCGGCGTGAATATTGGAGAATATGGTAGAGACAACGGGCAGGATCTCTTTACTCTTCTACGTCGTCTTGATGAGGTGGAAGGGATAGAACGTTATCGGATATCGTCTATAGAACCCAACCTTCTGACTGAAGAGATTATACGATGGATAGCTGAAGAGGCGCGTGCTTTCATGCCCCATTTTCATATCCCTTTGCAGTCAGGATCTGATGCGGTGCTCAGACTTATGAACCGTCGTTACGACACCTCTCTTTTTGCATCACGTATCTCTGCCATTAGAACCATGATTCCCAATGCTTTTATCGGTGTGGATATCATTGCGGGTGCAAGAGGGGAGACTCCTCAGGAATGGGATAAAAGTCTCGCTTTTGCTGAAAGTCTTGATGTCACTCGTTATCATGTGTTCCCTTATTCAGAGCGTCCGGGTACTAAGGCTCTCTTGCTTGGCGATATTGTAAGTCAGGAAGAAAAACATCGTCGGGTCGGGTTGCTTACAAAACTTTCCGACAAGAAGATGGAGTCCTTCATGAAGAAGAGTTTGGGTAGTGTGCGCCCGGTGCTGTGGGAACAACCTTCCGGAGAAGGACGCATGCATGGTTTGACCGATAATTATCTACGTGTTGAGGCTCCTCTTGATACATCTCTTATAAACACAGTTACGCCTACGCGTCTTATTTCGATCCATCCCGACGAGCCTGAACTGATAATCTCGGAAATATGAATTCCTCCAACCCCATATAAGACTTATAAGATTTATAAGTCTTATAAATCTTATAATTCTTATAAAAATTCAAAATTCAAAATTAACCATGGTGCGTCTTGCTGTCATCATATTAAACTGGAACGGTGTCGCTTTGCTGAAACAATTCATTCCGGCTGCTTTCAAACACACACAAGGAGACGAAGTTGATCTTATCGTTGCCGACAATGGCTCAACCGACGATTCGGTGGCATGGTTGAAAGAAAACTATCCGGAGATAAAGGTAATTGGATTTAAAGAAAATTATGGTTTTGCCGAAGGCTATAACCGTGCCATAGACGCTACTGATTATCCTTTTACCCTTCTGCTTAACAGTGATGTTGAGGTTCCGGCGGGGTGGTGGCAGCCGCTACTCAGATTCATGGAGGAGAATCCTGATGTGGGTGCACTGCAGCCAAAGATAAAATCCTATAAGGATAAAAATAGTTTTGAGTATGCCGGTGCTGCGGGGGGGTATCTTGATCGGCTTGGATATCCTTATTGTCGGGGAAGACTATTTGATTGTGTGGAGAAAGACAACGGACAATATGACGGAGATCCCGTTGACATAACCTGGGCATCCGGGGCTGCGCTGCTTGTCAGGACAGACGTTTATAGAAAATTAGGAGGTCTCGACCCTCGCTTCTTCGCTCATATGGAAGAGATCGATCTGTGTTGCCGTATTTTGGCTGCCGGATATAGAGTGGTGGCTTTAAGCGATTCGGAAATATACCATGTCGGCGGGGCATCCTTAAATCAGGGAAATCCGAAGAAGACGTATCTGAATTTCCGCAATAATCTTTTGCTGCTTCATAAAAATTTACCGGCAGGCAAAAGGGGAAAGATACTATTTTGGCGTCGTCTAATGGACACTCTTGCTTTCGGAATGTTTGTGGCGAAGCTGGATTTTGCAAATGCCAAGGCGGTTATCCGTGCCCATAACGACTTCCGCAAGATGCGCAAAATATATCCTCAAAATGATAGCAAGAAAACAAAAGATAATAAAAAATACTCCGGAATCCTTACGCGACGGTTAATAGTGTTCGATCGTTATCTATTCGGTAAGAAAACCTGAAGAAAGAATTTCATAAAGTTAAAAATAAACATACTCCTAAACAGCCCAAAGGTCAAAGATAAAAGAAGGATGTCGGGCAAATATGCACCGACATCCATATCAGAAGATTGATAGTGTTCGAATATTATTTAAATCGTATTTAATCAGCATATCCCTGATCAATTATCCATTATCAATTATCCATTATCCATTATCCATTATCAATTAGGCTCCGAAATATACAATCATGCCGCAGATGGCTATGTAGATGATAGCGTAAGGTATGGCTTTACGCAAGATTGCATCGTCTTTACCATCCATGTCGCAGGCAGCCGTAGCGATTGCGATACTCTGTGGAGAGATCATCTTGCCTCCTGTGGCACCGGCTGAGTTGGCAGCGGCAAGCCAGTCTGATTCAGAACCTGTAAAACCTGCTACCGTGGTCTGCGAGGTCATCCCTAATTGAGATGCCACTTGAGCTTGCAACTTGCCGAACAGAATATTGGAAGAAGTATCGCTTCCTGTCACGAATGTTCCGATAGCTCCGATAAGGGGAGCGAAAAATGGATAGAACGATCCTGAGATTGCCACCAATCCGGTTGCGATAGCAGTGATCATTCCGCTATAGTTCATCACGGAGGCGAGCGATATAAGACTGATAATCGTCACTACTGTAAATCTGAGGTTGATAATCGTTTTCGACATTACAACACACAATTGTTTTACACTCAGTCCTTGTACCAGACCTCCTGCAACGCTTCCTAAGAATAGCATCAGTGCAGCATTGCTCAACCATCCGAATTTAAATGTAGACCCGATGACCGGAAGGGGTACTGCCGATACAAGATGTGATTTTAAGAAATTGTGGATTGGCGGACACAATGCCCCTCCGAGAATAATCAGTGCAAGAATAAAGATGTAGACACTCCAGGCTTTGAATGTTTCTCCTGCCGTGAAATGTGATACGGCTTTCTTCGGGTCTTTTTTACGTATAAACAGTTTGTCATAGATGATGATTGCCACGATTGCAGCAAGAGACCCTATGATTGCAGGTGTTTCCGCTCCTAAGAAAGTGGCGCATAATAGCTGCACGGCGAGTGAGACGCCCCCTGTCCAGACGGCAAGGCAAATATTTTTTGTCCACGCCTTCTTATCGGTGAGCATAAGGATTACGAATGGAATCAATATGAACAGTGGAGCAAGCTGTATCACAGCGAACGTCGATACTTCACAGAGCGTCTGTGTGCTGGCGGAGCCGCCGGGGGAAATCTCGTTACACAGTGTTATGACAGGCACGCCGACCGCGCCGAATCCGGTTGCTACAGTATTGCCTAAAAGAGCCACAAGTGCCGAGAACATCGGTTTAAATCCAAGCCCGATCAATATCGCCGCCGGAATGGCAACAGCCGTGCCGAATCCTGCCATCCCTTCAAGCAGCCCGCCGAAACCCCATACCATCAGAAGAACCAACACCCCCTTATCGGAAGTAAGAGTGGTAAACTGTTTCTTGATTACTTCAATCGACTTCGACTCTACGAGAATGTTATAGCTGTATATAGCCATAAGGATGATCAGCAGGATCGGGAAAATGGCTTTCAGTACACCTTCAGCAAAACTCCACCACACTAAGTTATAGATAGAGGCTCCTATATATTTCTCAGGAACCATCCCTGCCGCAGGTGCGATCCATAGGGCAATGCAGATAGTGATGATCAGGGTGATCAACGCACTTTTGTAGCCTGTCACCTTAAATCCGAGCATAAGCACGAATAGCAGGACTACCGGTATGATGGCGATAAGGGCATTCATGGTTAATTTTGATTTTAGAATTTTGAATTTTGAATTGATGCGGAGTTGAGTCTTCTACACCAACACAATTGTCATGCTTCTTGCCGCCTGTGCTCCCATTACGAGAACTTGGGCGATATCGGCGGTTTTAGATGGCCCTGCTATGAAGACACCATATCCATAATCGTTGAACGTGATTTTGGGGTATGCCTCATGCATATTGCTTACAATTTCACTTTCGGGCACCGTGGCTATGATATTCTCTGAAATGAAATCGATTGCCCTCTCCTTGACTTCTTGAGGAACCCAGATTGCTCCGTTTTCGGCAACTCCGAATTTTCCTTCTATAACTCCTACGTCAGTGCCGTTGAGTTCTTGAGGACTTTTTACCTCATTGGGATTGACAGTGGCGCTTTTCACTTCTGGCATTGCGCTTGCAATAACTTTTGCATCAGGATAATACTCGCTGATAATCGTGTCGAGATCTTTTTTGCTCTTTCCTCTCACCACCATACATCCCGCTGCTGTTGCCTGGACAATGAATTTTTCTATGGGGTCGGTATATATAGTCGCATCTATATCGCTGAGACGGGGTCGGGGGAGACGTTTTTTTATATTGGCACGGCAGGCGCCTATTATATCGTTACTTGTACTCATGGTTTTGTTTATGGTTTACAGTTTATGGTTTTATGTTTATAGTTTTATGTTTATAGTTTATGGTTTATGATTGACTTAAGAGTCTCTCAATGTGGCTTCAAATAGCTCTTAACCCATATGCCATATACTATAAACTCACAACTCAAGACTCATAACTCAAGACTTCTCCTCGTTATGAAACGGCTTCCTCGGGAATTTCATCATTTTGTGTGCGTAAGCCCAGGGGTTAAGCCCATTGTTCAATATAAAAGAGGGAAGGTGGTTGAGCAGATGGGCTGAAGAGGTGGCAAAATTGTAGACGGAAGGATTGTCGAAAACAAAATCCATCCCTTTGCACATCATTTTCTTTTGTGGATTTGCCTCCCCGAGACTGTCAAGTGTCTGGCGCCACTTATAGATTTGTTCACCTAAATTGATTTTGACGGGACATACGCCTTGACATCCTAAACATAATGTGCAGGCACTGACATTTCCTGAGTATTTCTTTGGATCATGAAGCATGCCTAAGTTGATTCCAAGAGGTCCGGGAATGAAGAAGCTGTAGGAGTATCCTCCCGACCAACGATATACGGGACAACTGTTCATGCAAACCCCGCATCGGATGCACTTAAGTGTCTCCCAATGATCATCGTCGGCGAGCCATTTGCTCCTTCCGTTGTCTACAATCACGATATGCATTTTCTTTGCTCCCGGACGTGCTTTGCGGAAATGGCTGGTATATGTGGTCGACGGTTGTCCTGTCGCCGAGCGTGCAAGAAGCCTGACGAATACAGAAAGACATTCATAGTCAGGGATAATTTTTTCCAGACCGATTGCGGCTATCTGCAGGTCTGGAATAGATGTGGACATGTCGGCGTTTCCTTCATTTGTGCAGACCACGATATCACCTGTCTCGGCGATTCCGAAGTTTGCTCCGGTCATCCCTGCGTCTGCGGTTAGAAATTCATCTCGCAGGCTTAGACGTGCCTGGTAAGTAAGGTATGTGGGATCATGATTGCCTTTTTCTGTGGCGAGCTCCTTTTCAAACAGTTCCCCTACATCGTCGTGGGTGAGGTGAGTTGCCGGCACTACGATGTGGCTCGGTTTCTGTTCTGCAAGCTGAAGGATTCTCTCTCCGAGGTCTGTCTCCACCACTTCTATGCCACGTGCCTCAAGATATGGGTTCATGTCACACTCTTCGGTGAGCATTGACTTTGATTTCACCATCTTCTTGGCGTTGTTGTCTTTGAGTATGCCGTAGACTATTTCGTTAAATTCTTCAGCATCTTTCGCCCAGTGTACTTCCACACCGTTTTTTTCAGCTGCGTCAGCAAACTTCTGAAGGTATATGTCGATGTTGGTAAGGGTGTGACGTTTTATCTCGGAGGCTTTGTTTCGCAATTGTTCCCATTCAGGAAGTTCCTTTGCCATTTTGTCTCTTTTCATGCGAAGTCCCCAGAATGTACTGTCGTGCCAGTCGGCGTATTGCTGGTCTTCAAGGAATTTTTTTGCCAGTTTGCTATGTGATGTGCTCATAATCCTTCAGCTAAAATTTCTACAACATGTCTGAACTCTATTCCGGACCCTGTTTGTTCCTTGGCTGCTATTCCAGCCATGTGCATAAGGCAGGAACAGTCTGCTCCGGTGATATATTGCGCTCCGGTGGCTATGTGGCGGGCGAGCTTTTTCTCTCCCATCTGTTTGCTCACAGCCAATTCCTCCACACTGAACATTCCTCCGAAACCGCAACATTCGTCAGCACGTTCCGGCATCACCACTTCTATACCCTCCACAAGGTCAAGCAGGTCTTTAATTTTATTAAAGCGGGGCTCCATACGTTCTGCCGGAGAAGACAGGTTCAACTCTCTGACTCCGTGACAGGAATTGTGGAGACTCACTTTGTGAGGAAATTTACCGAGAGTGGTGTTGACTTTAAGTATATCGTGAAGGAACTCGACCATGTCCATCGTGTTGTCGGCTATATGACATTTATGATTGGCGTCTTTCAGTATGTGGGGATATTGCAAACGTATGAAAGCCGTGCAAGATACTGAAGGGGCTACAACATAGTCAAAACCCGAGAACATATCGTCATATTTTTTTGCCAAAGAGGCGGCGTCTTTGGCAAATCCGGCATTTGCCATTGGTTGTCCGCAACAGGTCTGCCCTTTGGGGTAAACCACGTCCACTCCTAAGTGGCGTAGAAGTCGATAGCATGCGTCCCCGACCTTGGGAAACACTGCATCCACATAACAGGGGATAAAGAGTCCGACTTTCATGATAAGTGAGTTTAAAAGAATTTAACCTTTTCGTTTTCCCTTTTTAACAAATCAGATTCAATTTAGTTTCAACATTCTCCATTTTATTGATAAGTTGAATAAACTTACCCTAAGAACATGCCGGCAAATAAAAAAGAGTCTCAAATCATTTGTCACTGATGATTTGAGACTCTATATATCCAAGTCGTTTAGGATTCTTTGGCATCGGATTCCTTGATTCCGGATTCCTTGATTGTATGGCAACGTCATCGCGGCAGCCTTGGCGGTGGTTCTCAATAGAGGTTCAACATAGCTTTGCCTGCGGTTGAAAATTATCGCAAAATTCCGTGGCAATTATTCTCGATTGAGTATGTATTGGAACCTGTTGCGGGTTTGCCGTATGATAGTTTGCCCTGTCGTGATTCGGAGAGCCTGATATTTATGACCCCGACACGCCAGATCCAGTGTCAGGGATCTGCACGACAGTTTACCAGAATGTCAATGTACTCTTATCGCAGTTTGGGACGAAGCCTGTCACCATCGGTGATTCTAACAATCTGGGGCTTGAAAGGACCACACCGTTAATCTGGGGCTTAAGGGCTGATGGCCGGCATTGTCTTACGTTACGATGCTGCAAAGGTAGTACGGAGATAGCAAAGGAAATTCTTATCCTGAAACTTTTATTTGTATCAGGTGGTTTTTATTCCTATTCACCTTTAATGCAAGTTCGGTTAGGATTAACCCCAAAAGTTGCCGATTCAACATTTCTGAGGATTTCTTTAATAAATCCTTGATTACTAATATCTGAATTTTTCCCTCTGTTCTATTTTGTTTCATTTTCGATAAAATTATCTATCATATTTCGCTGACGTGCAGAGAGCACAAAGTTGAAGAATGTGATAAATCTGAAACGAAAATGAATATTTTTGGTCAAAAAAACTGAATAATTTAAAAATTAACAGTCAAAATGCGTGTTATGTCAAATATAATTAGTAATTTTGGCAACTTTTTTACAGGTAACTCATATAATCATTTTGATATTTGAAGTTGTATCATACGTTATAATTCGACATTATAGATAGGTTCAAAGCAACTTCTAAAAATTGATTTTGGGTGTAATAAGTTTAATTAACAATCTTATTCGGAAAACTTTACAAAAATGGACATTAAAGACATCACTGTCAAGTTTGCCGAACCTGAACAGGCGAAATATGCCGAAATCATCGTGAATCTGATTTATGAATCAGCTCTTCAGCGTGGCACAGGCATTGCCAAACGTACTCCCGAGTATATCGCTCAGAAGATTACAAGCGGCAAAAGTGTTGTCGCTCTTCACGGCGACCGCCTTGTTGGGTTCAGCTACATTGAGAGCTGGGGTCATGGAGATTTTGTTGCCACATCCGGATTGATTGTCGACCCAGAATACCGCCATCTTGGCCTTGCCGGCGCCATCAAGGCGAAAACTTTCGAGCTGGCTCGACTTCGATTTCCGTTTGCCAAACTCTTTTCCATTACGACCTCTCTACCCGTAATGAAGCTCAATTCGAGAATGGGTTACAAACCGGTGACTTTCTCTGAACTTACCGACGACGAAGAGTTCTGGCGTGGATGCGAAGGGTGCAGGAACTACGATATCCTGCAGCGGAATAATCGTAGAATGTGTCTTTGCACTGGCATGCTCTACGATCCTAAGCAACCCCTCGCTGAAAAAGACCGCCCCAACCCTTATTACATGAAGTTTAAAAACTCTCTAAACAAGGTGTTGCACCTTAAAAGAGTAGAGCGATGATCGCGTCCGGGAGGGCGCTATACGGTCTTTTTTAATTTTTCGGTAGTCTTCAATATCAATTGGAGATTATCGACTCACATAGAAATCGAATTTATCTAAAAATGGCAGAAAATAAGAAAAAGAAGGTAGTTCTTGCCTTCAGTGGAGGTCTCGACACCTCATTCGCAGTGAAATATCTTTCCGAAGATCTCGGATATGAAGTGCATACCGCAATCGCCAACACAGGCGGTTTCTCAGAGGAGGAACTCAAGGTGATTGCCGACAAGTCTAAGAGACTCGGCGCGGCTTCACACGCCACGCTCGACATCACTCAGGATTATTACGAAAAGAGTATCAAATATATGGTTGCGGGCAACGTGCTCCGCAACGGAACTTATCCTATTTCCGTCAGTTCGGAACGTATTTTCCAGGCTATCGCCACAATTGAATATGCCAAGAAAATAGGGGCTGACGCTATCGCCCACGGATCTACAGGTGCCGGCAACGACCAGGTGCGATTCGACCTCACTTTCCAGATCCTCGCTCCTGAAATCGAAATCATTACCCCTACACGCGACCTTACCCTCACCCGTGAATATGAGATCGACTATCTGAAGAAACATGGTTATGAAGCTGACTTCAAAAAGCTCGAATATTCTATCAACAAGGGTCTTTGGGGAACTTCAATCGGTGGTAAGGAGACTCTCCATTCGGAGCAGACTCTTCCCGATGAGGCTTATCCTTCTCAGGTGACCGCCACGGAGCCGGAGAAACTCACCATCTCTTTCAAAGAGGGCGAGATATCGGCTGTCAACGGAAAGGAATATGCCGACAAGGTTGAGGCGATCCGCGAGGTAGAACGTATCGGATCACGTTTCGGCATCGGCAGGGATATGCATATCGGTGATACAATCATCGGCATCAAGGGTAGGGTAGGATTTGAGGCGGCAGGTCCGATCCTTATCATCGCCGCCCACAAAATGCTTGAAAAACATACGCTCACAAAGTGGCAGCAGTATTGGAAAGACCAGGTGGGAACCTGGTATGGCATGTTCCTTCACGAGGCTCAATATCTCGAGCCCGTTATGCGCGACATTGAGAAGATGCTCGAAAGCTCTCAGCGCAATGTCACGGGAACAGTGGAACTCACGCTCCGTCCACTCTCTTACACATTGGTAGGTGTGGATTCCCCCTTCGATCTGATGAAGACCGATTTTGGAGAATACGGCGAGGTCAACAAGGCTTGGACAGCCGATGATGTCAAAGGATTTACCAAGATTCTCGGCAACCAGATGAAGATCTACCACAACAATCAGTTGAAAAACGGAAAGACGGAGTAAGGAGGTGAAGAAAAAAATAGGCATTATCGGAGGCGCCGGCTATACAGCCGGCGAACTCCTGCGTCTTCTTATCAACCATCCGGAGGTGGAAGTCGCTTTTGTTCATTCCACAAGTAACGCCGGACAGCCGGTCACATCCGTGCATGGTGGTCTTCTCGGCGAAACGGATCTTGTCTTTTCAGACTCACATCCTCTTGAAGATATCGACATCCTGTTCCTTTGTTCCGCACATGGTCACAGCCGGAAATTCTGGGAGGAAAACGATCGCCCTGCCGGTTTGAAGGTAATCGATCTTGCTCAGGATTTCCGTGATGAAAGCAACGGGTATGTCTACGGTCTTCCGGAAGTGAACTTCGATCGTATCGCAAAAGCGGAATCAGTAGCGAATCCTGGCTGTTTCGCCACAGCTTTGCAGTTATCTCTTGTGCCACTTGCCGCTGCCGGTTTGCTTCCTGAAAACGGTGAGGTCAATATCACGGCATTAACAGGGTCTACCGGCGCAGGCGTAAAACCGGGTGCCACTACCCATTTCAGCTGGCGCAATGACAATATTTCTGTCTATAAGCCTTTCACCCACCAGCATCTGAAAGAAATCGGGATGACGCTCAATAATCTTCAGCCCGGCAATTCGGCAAAAATCAATTTTGTGCCGGTGCGTGGCGACTTTGCCCGAGGAATCTTTGCTATCACAACTGTTGATTGTTCACTTCCTGAAGAAGATGCGGTTAAGCTTTACAAAGATTTCTATGCCGATGCTCCGTTTGCTGTTGTAAGTGATAATCCGATCGACCTTAAACAGGCTGTTAATACCAATAAGGCTGTTATTCATGTGGAGAAGCACGACAATAAATTGCTTGTGACATGCGCTGAAGACAATCTCCTCAAAGGAGCTTCCGGTCAGGCAGTTCAGAACATGAACATTATGCTTGGTTTGGATCAGCGCACAGGACTTCGCCTTAAACCGTCAGCATTCTAAGTTGTAAGTTGTAAGTTTTAAGTTGTAAGTTTTAAGTTGTAAGTCGTAAATTATAGGTTGTGAACTCAAACAACTAACGACTAACGACTAATTGACTAACGGACTAATTGACTAACGGACTAATTGACTAACGGACTAAACTTCACTCTTCACCCTTAAATAAAATGACTCTTTTCGACGTATACTCACTTTATGATATTGAGCCTGTCCGTGGCAAAGGCTCACACGTATTCACGGAAGACGGCACCGATTATCTCGACCTTTATGGCGGGCATGCGGTGATTTCTATCGGTCACGCACATCCGGAATATGTGAAAGCAATCTCTGATCAGGTTGCAAACCTCGGTTTTTATTCCAATTCTGTTAATAACTCTCTACAGCATAAGCTTGCCGGAAAACTGGGTAAGGCTTCCGGTTACGATGACTATTCATTGTTTTTGTGCAATTCCGGTGCTGAGGCAAATGAAAATGCTATAAAACTTGCTTCCTTCACTACAGGACGAGAGAATATTCTCGCTTTTAGCAAGGCTTTTCATGGAAGGACATCCGGGGCTGTAGCAGCTACTGATAATCCTGCTATCCGTTCACGTTTTAATGAGACAAACAATGTCACGTTTGTGCCATTGAATGACATTGATGCTGTCAAGACCGTTCTTGATACCAGAGATTATGCTGCTGTCATAATAGAAGGTATTCAGGGGGTTGCAGGTATTCATGAACCATCGGATAAGTTTCTTCAATTACTTGCCGAGGAGTGTAAACGAACGGGGACTCTCCTTATACTTGATGAGATTCAGTCGGGTTATGGAAGGTCTGGTAAATTTTTCGCTCATCAATATGCGGGCATCCGTCCCGACATTATCACTTGTGCCAAAGGGATAGCTAATGGATTTCCTGCTGCCGCTGTTTTGATTTCTCCTGACATTCCGGCTAAGAAAGGTATGCTTGGCACTACTTTCGGAGGTAATCATCTTGCATGTGCAGCTGCGATTGCCGTGCTTGATGTTATGGAGAAAGAAAATCTTGTTGAAAATGCTGCAAAAGTTGGAGAGTATCTTATTTCAGAACTTAAAAAATTACCTAAAGTCACAGATGTGAGAGGTAAAGGATTGATGATAGGTTTTGAAGTGGATGGGTACACCGGTGGAGAGCTCCGTAAGAAATTGCTTTTCGATCATCATATCTTTACCGGAGGAGCAGGTCAATACACAGTACGCCTTCTTCCCGCACTGTCTCTATCTCTTGAAGATGCAAAAAGTTTTATCGAAGTAATGAAACAATTATGAAAAAATTCACTTGCGTCGAAGATATCGGCGATTTAAATAAAGCCCTCGCTGAAGCGGCTGAAATAAAACGTAACCGTTTCGCATTTACCGGGCTCGGCAGAAACAGGACTCTGCTGATGATATTTTTCAATTCCTCTTTACGCACTCGCCTCTCCACTCAAAAGGCGGCTATGAATCTCGGAATGAATGTGATGGTTCTTGACGTCAATCAGGGAGCCTGGAAGCTTGAAACAGAGAGAGGCGTAATTATGGACGGCGACAAAGCGGAACACCTTCTCGAAGCTATACCCGTGATGGGATCATACTGCGACATAATAGGTGTCCGCTCGTTTGCCGGTCTCAAAGATAAGAAAGAAGATTATGAAGAGAGGGTTATCGAGCAATTTATCCGCTATTCCGGTCGCCCTGTCTTCAGCATGGAGGCGGCAACCCGCCATCCTCTTCAGAGTTTTGCCGATCTTATCACTATTGAAGAGTTTAAGACGAAACCACGTCCTAAAGTAGTTATGACCTGGGCTCCTCATCCAAGGGCATTGCCACAGGCTGTCCCTAATTCTTTCGCAGAATGGATGAATGCGACTGACTATGATTTTGTCATTACTCATCCCCATGGGTATGAACTCGATCCGAAATTTGTAGGGAAGGCGAAAGTGGAATATGACCAAAGAAAGGCTCTTGAAGGTGCTGATTTCGTGTATGCGAAAAACTGGTCGGCTTATGCCGATCCCAATTACGGAAAGGTGCTTTCTACAGATCGTGCTTGGACTGTTGACTCTGAAAAGATGGGGTTGACAGATAATGCTTTCTTCATGCATTGCCTTCCTGTGCGTCGAAACATGATTGTGACCGACGATGTCATAGAGTCAGACCGTAGCATTGTGATTCCTGAAGCAGCGAACAGAGAAATTTCAGCCCAGACTGTCATCAAGCGACTGTTGGAGGGTTTATAGTTTATGGTTTATAGTTTAGAGTTTAAGAATAATCTGTCAACCCAAAACTCACAACTCACAACTCACAACCCAAAACTCACAACTGAAAATGATAAATGTAGTAAAAATAGGAGGTAATGTCATAGACAATCCGGATGCTCTGGATGCATTTTTGAAAGACTTTGCCTCTCTGAATGGTGACAAAATACTTGTGCACGGGGGCGGAAAAGAAGCTACACGCATGAGCGAAAGCATGGGCATAAAAGCAAACATGATTGACGGTCGCCGCGTTACTGACAGACAAACTCTCGACATTGTGACTATGGTGTATGCCGGTCTTATCAACAAGCGAATTGTGAGTCTGCTTCAGAAATATGGATGCAATGCTGTCGGTCTTACAGGCGCAGACGGCAATGTGATTCCTGCAACGAAACGCCCGGCAAAGCCTATTGACTATGGTTTTGTAGGTGATATTGATTCCTTAAAGGTATCTGATAAGTTTATTGGAGATCTCGTTCACGGAGGCTATGTGCCTGTCTTTTGTGCTATATGTCATGACGGGGAGGGGACATTGCTTAATTGCAACGCCGATTCGGTTGCAAGTGCAGTGGCTTTGGGTGCGTCGCGTGTAGCTCCCACACGTCTTACATTCTGTTTTGAAAAGGCGGGAGTTATGATAGATGTTGACGATGAGAACTCGGTTATACCATTGGTGACCACAAAATCTTTTGAAGAGTTAAAAGCAAAGGGAATTGTGGCGAAAGGTATGATTCCCAAACTTCAGAATGCTCTTGCGTCTGCGTCGCAAGGTGTTGAAGAAGTGCGTATATGTAAATCTGAAGCACTTTTGTCAAATGAAGGAACTGTTGTAAGGGTTTAGAGAGAAGGGTGAAGAGTGAAGAGTGAAGGGTGAAGGGTGAAGGGGGATCTGAAATTATAAGATTTGATTATAAGAATTATAAGACTTATAAATCTTATAAGACTTATAAATCTTATAAGACTTATAGATCTCACGACCCAATTCAACATTCAACATTCAAAATTCAAAATTTTACCAGCTTTCCAAACTAAAAATTGTTATGAATGAAAAATTAGACAAGGTAGTCAGACTATTATTCAGGTTGATAGCCACCCCTTCGCTTTCGAGAGAAGAGGAGGCTACTGCCGATATATGGGAGGAATGGCTTCGAGAAAATGGCGTAGACAATGTGGAGCGTGTGCACAATAATGTATATGCGGTAACACCGGTATTTGATCCTTCAAAACCTATCTTGCTTCTGAATTCTCATCATGACACTGTAAAACCATCTTCATCATATACTCGCGATCCGTTTAACCCGGAAATTATAGGTGACCGTTTATATGGTCTCGGCAGCAACGATGCAGGTGCCTCAGGCGTGGCGTTGGCTTCCACTTTTATAGATCTTAAAGATAGGGTAGATCTTCCTGTCAACCTTATATTTTCTATCACCGCTGCGGAAGAGGTGATGGGAGAATATGGGATGAGGGCTTTTCTTCCTCATCTTGCAGAGAAAGCTTTGACTCCAGACATGGTGCTTGTCGGTGAACCAACCGGTATGCAACCGGCAATAGCTGAACGTGGATTGCTTGTATTTGATGCCGTGAGTTCGGGGAAATCAGGACATGCCGCCCGCAATGAAGGTATCAACGCAATATACAGGGCTATCGAGGATATAAATATGCTCCGTAATTTCACTACACCGAATGTCAGTGAGACACTCGGGCCAATAAAAGTGAGTGTCACGATGATTAATGCCGGTAGCCAGCATAATGTAGTGCCTGACAAGTGTAGTTATGTGGTTGATGTCAGAACAACCGATGCATATTCGAATGAGGAAACAGTTGAATTAATCCGGGAGTCTGTTAAATGGAGTGTTATGACACCGAGGTCTACAAGAGTTCATGCTTCTGTGATTCCGCTTGATCATCCACTTGTCAAATCGGCTGTAAAAATGGGCAGAACACCTTTTGTATCGCCCACGACTTCGGACATGGCGCTCATGCATGGCATCCATTCCCTTAAGATGGGTCCCGGAGAATCTTCTCGGTCTCATACGGCAGACGAATATGTGCTTCTTTCAGAAATAGAGGAGGCGTTGCGAATATATCCGGAACTTATTGAAAATATTGAATAAGGTCTATGGTCTTTGGTCTATGGTCTTTGGCGTATGGTTTATAGTTTAGGGTTTATGGTTTAAGAATAATCTGTCAACCTACAACATAAAACATTAACATACAACATAGAACATCCAACCTACAACATAGAACATCCAACATAAAACATACAACTGACAACTAAAATAAATGGCTAAGCAACTTTGGAACAAAGGTTTCGAACCTGATCAACTGATAGAAAATTTCACTGTCGGCAAAGACCGTGAACTCGACCTTCGTCTTGCGCGCTATGATGTGCAGGGATCGATGGCGCATATAAAAATGCTTGAATCTATAGGTCTTCTCACAAAAGATGAATTAAACATACTTTTGCCTGCACTTCAAGATATTGCCGACTCTATTGAAAGAGGTGAATTTACAATTGAAGATGGAGTTGAGGATGTTCATTCGCAGGTGGAATTTTTGCTCACTGCAAAACTCGGAGACGTGGGTAAGAAGATTCATTCCGGACGTTCACGAAATGATCAGGTGCTCGTAGATCTCAAACTGTTTTTCCGTGATGAATTAAAACGGATTAGTGAAGCGATTGAACGTCTGTTCACCCGTCTTCAGCAACTTTCGGAGGAGCACCTCGACAAGCTTATGCCGGGATATACTCATCTTCAGGTGGCTATGCCGTCTTCTTTCGGACTATGGTTTGGTGCATATGCTGAATCGTTGACCGATGACATGCAGATGGTGGTTGCGGCTTATAACATAGCCAACCAGAACCCATTGGGGTCGGCGGCGGGATATGGATCCTCATTTCCGCTTGACAGAGAGATGACCACGCGCCTGCTTGGATTCGCTAATCCCCATTATAACGTTGTGGCTGCACAGATGAGCCGGGGCAAGACTGAGAGGGCGGTTGCATCGGCGATTGCTGCCGTGGCTTCAACGCTTGGGCATCTTGCAATGGATGTGTGCATGTGGATGTGTAATAATTTCGGGTTCGTTAAATTTCCTGATGAGCTGACCACAGGATCGAGTATCATGCCTCATAAGAAAAATCCCGATGTCTTTGAGATTATGAGGGGAAAATGCAACAGATTGCAATCTTTGCCAAATGAATTGACTGTCCTCACCGCAAACCTTCCTCTTGGATATAACCGCGATCTTCAATTGATGAAAGATATCGTCTTTCCGGCAACAACCGAATTGATTGAATGTCTTGATATGGCAGATTTCATGCTTGCCCACATCAAGATAAAAGACAATATACTTGACGATCCTCGTTACGATTATATTTTTACAGTGGAAGATGTCAACAGACTTGTGCTTCAGGGTGTGCCATTCCGCGATGCTTACAAGCAGGTTGGAATGTCAGTGCAAGACGGGAGCTATAAACCGACACGAGAGGTGCATCACACACATCTCGGCAGCATAGGGAACCCGGCAAATTCACAAATCCTCGCAAAAATGCAAGCGCTGCTTAAGTTGATGGCATAAATGCTCGCCACTCTTAATTTTATGTCTAAAAGCAGGTATTTTTTGCTGAAAAGTGAAAAAATTAGCTTTAAACATTGACAAAGGGGGGTTGAAAGTGTTATCTTTGTGAACTATTATGAATTTTAAGGTGTCGATATGATTTTATGACACCTGTTTTCATATAGTTGTAGCATCATTGTTTCAGTTCTTTTGCAGGACGCATGAAAAATAATAAAGAGGTAAAAATCTCATATTGGGCGGCACATCTCACAACCATAGTGAGTGTGACGCTCGTACTTGTAATAATAGGTATCATAGCACTGATTTCAATAAGTGCGGCAAATGAAACCCGGCGCCTCCGAGAGCGTCTCGAGGTAAGTGTGGTAATGGCAGACAGCGTTTCTGACTCGTTGGCTTCAGAAATATCCAAAACATTTGAAAGCGCACCTTATGCACATTCTGTAAAAGTGATTACAAAAAAAGAGGCTTTGCAGAATTGGAAAAAGGATACCGGAGAAGATCTTGAAGCTCTCTTTGGAGTAAACCCGTTATCTCCCGAAGTGACGTTTGCATTGAAAGCTGACTATTCTTCCCAATCAAGACTTGATTCGATAGGAAAAGTGGCGATGGCAATTCCAGGTGTAGAGTCGGTGGCATTGCCGGATTCTACTATGGTGGAAAACATGAACCGTAATATCGAGAGGTTTGCTATCATTTTAGGTGCAATCGCGCTTGTGATGGTGATTATCTCTTTTGTATTAATCAATAATACTGTTCATCTTGCCATTTATGCAAGACGGTTTACCATCCACACGATGCAGCTTGTGGGTGCGACCAACAGGTTTATCCGTAGTCCGTTTGTGCTCAACAATATGTTGTCCGGTCTTGTTGCCGGTCTTATAGCAGCAGGCTTGATTGCTGTTGCGTTGTTGTTGGCTCCCGGGGCTGGACTTGACTATATGGCGGATTTTATAAGTTTACGTGTTTATGGAATTGTGGCTGCCGGTATGATAGCAATTGGGGTATTGTTATGTGGTATAGCCGCATGGATAGCCACTTCCCGCTATCTCAGCAAGGATTATGATGAATTGTTTAGATGATAATAGGGTTTATGGTTTTCATGATTAGAAGAGACCGGCCAATTTATCATATGACATACAACTCAAAACACACAATAAGAAATAGATAATTAACAATGATAGATATAGAGAAAAAAGATCCACAGGGGTTGGATAGAATGACCGCTAAACAGCGACCATTTTCTAAAGTGAACTATTATATGATGGGCGGTTGCCTGGCATTGATAGTCTTAGGTTTCATACTTATGAGTGGTGGGGGTAGCAGTGTTGAAAACGGATTTAATCCGGAAATATTCAGCACCCGCCGTATCGTTGTCGGTCCGACATTGTCATTTTTGGGCTTTCTTCTTATGGCATTTGCAATCATCTATAAACCAAAATCAAAAGAATAGACATGGAATGGCTTGACGCCCTTATTCTTGGGATTGTTCAAGGCTTGGCGGAATATCTTCCGATCAGTTCAAGCGGACACCTTGAGATTTTTCGTGAAATTTTAGGGATTAATCTCCCTTCAGACAAAGTATTACAATTCGATCTTATCCTTCATGCAGCCACAGTATTGTCTACGATAGTGGTGCTTTGGCCTATGTTTAAGAAACTTTGTGTAAGTTTCTTTACATTCAAGAGGGATTCTGATTTTTATTATGTTTGCAAAATACTTGTCTCCTGCATTCCGGTAGCTATAGTAGGGCTATGTCTTAAAGAATTTGTTGAGAGCTTCTTTGGAAGCGGTCTTACTATAGTGGGCGTTTGTCTGATTGTGACGGCATTGCTTCTGTCGTTTGCACATTACACCGGAATGAGAGATGATGACAAGATGGTGAGTGCAAACAAAGGCAGAGATATCACCTGGTGGGATGCCTTTATCATTGGTTGCGCACAGGCTGTTGCAGTGCTTCCCGGCTTGAGCCGAAGTGGCACAACAATAGCCACAGGTATTTTGATTGGTGATAAGCGAGACAAAGTAGCCTCTTTTTCTTTCCTGATGGTTATAATCCCTATTCTTGGTGAGGCTCTACTTGATGTGAAAGAAATAATTTCCACTCCAGCAGCGCAAGGAGACAATGCGGTAAGTGCCACGGCACTTATAATTGGTTTTGCAGCATCTTTCATTGTTGGATGTTGCGCCTGCAAATGGATGCTTAATCTTGTTAAAAGAGGTAAGCTGATATGGTTTGCGGTCTATTGTGTTGTGATGGGCATAATTTGCCTTCTTTGGCAATGAAGTTGAGAAAAGGCTAAACGACTTCAATAATAATTCCGGATAATGGATTTTATAACAGGAGAAATATTAGGAATTGACAAACCGTTGGGATGGACTTCTTTTGATGCGGTGAAACGCGTTAGAGGAGCCATACAGCGACGACTTCATCTTAAAAAATTTAAGGTGGGACATGCCGGGACTCTTGACCCTCTCGCCACGGGGGTGCTTATAGTCTGTACCGGCAGAGCCACACGAAAGATAGACGAGCTGCAGAACGGCGACAAGGAGTATGTGGCTACGCTTAAGTTCGGTGCGACTACTCCAAGCTTCGATCTTGAAACAGAAATAGACAACACCTATCCGTGGGAACATATAAGCCGAAGTTCTGTTGAGGATGTATTGCCTGATTTCACCGGGAAAATAATGCAGGTTCCACCGGTTTTTTCGGCAGTGAAAGTAGGTGGAAAAAGAGCGTATAATCTCGCCCGGAAAGGTAAGGATGTGGATCTGAAGGCAAAGCCTCTTGAGATAAAAGAGATGGAGCTGGTGGATTTCAACCTGCCGGAGGTGACTCTTAGAATAGTGTGCAGCAAAGGCACATATATTCGTGCTCTTGCACGAGATCTTGGAGTGGCGCTTGGCAGCGGAGCTCATCTCGTAGGGTTGCGACGCACAAGGGTTGGAGGGATCACCGCCGACAAATGCTTGAAAATAGATGAGGCTATAGAAAAAATCAACACATCACCGCTCACCTATCCGGATGAGTGGAAAAATGAGAATAAAAACGAACTAACCCAAGATTTGAATGCCGACGGGATCGGCAATAATCTGTAATAAAAATAGATATGAAATTATCGCAGTTCAAATTCAAACTCCCCGAGAATCTGATTGCACAGTATCCTTCTGAAAATCGCGATGAATGCCGACTTATGGTAGTTGACGCCAAGACAGGAGAAATCACACACCACATTTTCAAAGATATACTTAATTATTTCGATGATGGTGATGTGATGATTTTCAATGATACCAAGGTTTTTCCGGCGCGTCTTTACGGCAACAAGGAAAAAACAGGTGCTTGCATAGAGGTGTTTCTGCTGCGCGAGTTAAATGTGGAAAACAAATTCTGGGATGTGCTTGTAGAGCCTGCCAGAAAAATCCGCATTGGCAATAAACTTTATTTCGGAGAGGACGATTCTATGGTGGCGGAAGTGATTGACAACACAACATCTCGAGGAAGAACGTTGAGATTCCTTTATGATGGTCCGCACGATGAATTTAAAGAAGCTCTTTATTCACTCGGAGAAACTCCTCTACCGGAGTATATCACCCGCAAAGTGGAGGATTGGGATGCTGACCGTTATCAGTGTATTTTCGCAAAAAACGAAGGTGCCGTTATGGCACCTGCGGCGGGTCTGCATTTCAGCAGGGAACTTCTAAAGCGTCTTGAAATTAAAGGCGTGGAACGTGGTTTTCTCACATTGCATAGTGGCAGAGGTAATTTCAAAGATATCGATGTGGAAGATCTTACAAAGCATCGTATGGATTCAGAAGAGATGTTTGTGAATGAAGATCTTGTAAGAATTGTCAATGCCGCTAAAGACCGCAATTCCAATGTATGTGCCGTCGGAACGTCAGTGCTTCGTGCTGTGGCAACTGCCGTATGCATGGACGGGCATTTGATGACTTTTGAAGGATGGACAAATAAATTTATTTTCCCTCCATACGATTTCACTGTCTGCAATTCATTGGTGTCGAATTTCCACATGCCTCTCAGCACGATGTTGATGATGGTGTGCGCTTTTGGAGGTTTCGACCTTGTTATGAAGGCATACGATGTCGCTGTTAAGGAAAAGTATCATTTTGGAGCTTATGGCGACGCGATGCTTATTTTGCGTTGACCCAAGTGTAAAATCAATTATAAAAAACTGAAGGACATCATGTCAGAGATGTCCTTCAGTTTTTATTATAAAAGTATAAAAAAGAGTTGGATATTCAGAAACAAAATATAGTAAAACAAAAAGATTAGGTGTCTCTCGACAACTAATCCTCTAACCTTAAATCTAATACCATGAAAAACACGATGCAAAGTTAATATAGTTTTTGGTAACAAAAAAATTATTTGAGGAAAATTTTTAATCCAAACGCTTAATTTAACGCTTGTTAAGTGCTTTTGAGGATGGCTATAAAGGGTGTTTTTGTTGCAATTTGTAAAATGTTTTTATTGCAATATGGAATAGCGTCAGTTGTAATGTGCGAGATTAGGCTGAATATTATAAATCAAATGTCAAATTGCTAAAAATGAATTTTTTGGATTTTTAATGGAATAATTCGTGAATAATGTCGAGAGATTTTAGATTTCCCGACCCGGGAAAATGGAAAGAATAGTATTGCAAAAGACGTTGAAGGATGTTAACCCTTTGTTGACCCGACAGCCGTAGGGCACGCATGTTGGAGAAATTCAAACGGCATAGGGTAGCGGCAAAGCGTGCCTCTTCTCCTGTCAGTATTGCAGAATGATCTGGGGTATGTCCCGGTATGTGGGTTTTGGATTCTGAGACATGATTTTTCAAGAGTGAATTCTCTAAATATAGATTGTCTCTTCTGAATGTGCCTGATTGCATATCAAACAAGAACCCCGGCATGTATTGGGTATGGTCCGGTTGTATTCCAACAAAGGGAAGCAGCGAAGACAGGAATGTAATATGAAAGTTGCCGATTCCCGTTTGCATGTTGTCGAGAAGTGTCAGTGACTTATAAATAAAGTCCCAGAGATTTTCATCAGGCATTGTCGCCCTGAGAAGTTTGTTAAGAAATTCGGAAAGGAACAGCGTCATTAACTGTTTGATAGGATTAAAGTATAGATCACGCCAAACGTTATGTAAAGAAAATGATCCGAGCCTTTGCAATTCTGAAGAATTCCGAAAATTTATGTCTGCCTCGATTACTGCAAGCGGTTGAAGACGAGCCTGCCGTAATCGTCCGTTTTTTCCTGCGCCTGCAGGCGACAGAAAAGACAAACGCCCGCGAGAACGCGTGTATAGAGTTATGACATTCAGTTTGTCGTTATGCCTGGTTATGTCTAATACTATTGCAGTCAGTTTTTCGGTCATGATGCGAATTTACTCAAAAAAAATTAGTTTTACAAGCTCCTGACCTTTTAAGGAGAAGTTGTCAAAGGGTATTTGGTTATTGGATTAGAATAAAACTATATTTTTTATAAACCATTTATTGCAGACGGTGTTAAGATATAGACAGACATACATTTCCAACTTAGCTTAAGGGCGTCGGCGGTATTCTTGTTTTATCGCGACTTCAGATTGCCAAAAGACCAAGAGCCAGCCGTTTGAACCTTATGCTCTAAATTATATATATTATGGCAGACACAAAAAGCCTTAAAGGCACAAAGACAGAGAGAAATCTTGCAAATGCCTATGTTGCAGAGTCGACAGCTTATTCACGCTACACATATTTTTCTCAGTCGGCACAGAAAGAATCGTATTTCCATTTCGCAAATATTTTTACGGAGACAGCCGACAATGAGCTTCATCATGCAAAGATATTCCTAAAATACCTTACCAACGGGCCTGTAATGACCGATCAACTCAGTATTGATCCGGGAATTTTGACCCCTACGGTAGATAACTTGGCTGTAGCAGCCGAAGAGGAACAGAAAGAGGGAGTTGAGATGTATCAGAAATCAGCCGACGTAGCTGATGAAGAAGGATTCCCCGATATTGCTAAAGTTTTCAGGGCTATAGCGACAATAGAAAATCGTCATAAAGAGCGTTTCGAATTGATGAGATCTCAGATAGAGAACGGCACGGTATGGAAACGTGAGAAACCGATCAAGTGGCAATGCCTCGTATGCGGATATATCTATGAAGGAGTTCAACCACCGGAGAAATGCCCTGCATGTTCACATCCTTATCAGCATTTCATGCCTGAGGAAGATAACGTATAACCCGAAATCATAATTATAAATAATTAAATTAGTGCGCCCGAAAGAAATTCCGGGCGCATATTTATTAAAAAAGTCTATTTCTTTTCCCAAAGAAATAGACTGAAACCTTAATCTTAATTATACTATGAAAAACACAGTGCAAAGTTAATGTAAATTGGATAAAAATTCAAGTGTAATGTGCATATTTTTTAACGAATATTATGATTTTGTTCAAATCTTTTGATTTTCCAGATGATTATATGATATAAAATATGTATTTTTGCATAAAATAACATGTCTATCCTCGAGACTCTGAATTCCGGTCATGGAAAAACTTTATCAATATCTGTGGAAGTCGAGAATGTTCGGCAGGAAGCTCCATGAATGTGGAGGTTCAGAAATTGAGGTGCTTGATCCCGGCAGACTTAATACAGATTCCGGTCCTGATTTTTTTAATTCAAAAATCATTATGGATGGAATAGAATGGGCTGGAAATGTGGAAATACATGTAAAGGCATCAGATTGGCATCGTCACGGGCATCATGCTGACCCGGCTTACGACGGGATTATATTGCATGTTGTAGGAGTGTCAGACTGTAGGATACACAGAAGCGACGGCTCGCTTATTCCTCAGGTGGAAATTACAATGCCTGAAGATTTTTTTCGAACGTTTTCATCTTTGTCTTCTGAGATTTCCGGGATAAGATGCGGTGAATCATTGTCGGGTATTCATTCATTGTCTATCACAGATTGGCTTGAGACACTCGCAGTGGAAAGGATCCAGGCAAAAGCGCAAAGAGTGATAGACTTGAATTCGGCAACAGGAAATGATTGGGAACAGACGTGTTTCATTATTTTTGCGCGTGCTTTAGGATTCGGTCTCAATGGTGATCCATTTGAGATGCTTGCCCGATCATTACCTCTGAAATATCTTCATCATCATTCAGACAATCCGCTTCAACTCCAGGCGCTTCTTTTCGGACAAGCGGCAATGCTTGATTCGTCGCTTCATATTTTTGACGAATATTATCAGTTTTTATGCAGGGAATATTATTTTCTTGCAAGAAAATATGGTCTGCGTCCCATGCGTCAGGGATTATGGAAGTATGCCAGGACACGACCACAAAATTTCCCACACAGAAGAATAGCCTATCTTTCGAAGGCATGCGAAGGAGGCTTTTCACTTTTTTCTGAAATAGTTTCTTGTGGCAGAAATGCAGAGAAGCTTAGGGAATTGTTTCATTGGCGTCTTGACGGATATTGGCATAATCATTTCTCTTTCGATATGGAGGCGAGATGTGCTTCTGATTCCCTTTCCGACACAAGTGTGACTCTTTTGATTATAAATGTTGTAGCCCCTTTGCTCTATGCTTTCGGGGCAATTAGGGGTGATGTTGATATCTCTGAAAAAGGTCAGTCTATTCTTGAAAATCTTCCGGGAGAAAATAATGGTGTGACAAGGCAATGGGAAACATATGGCTTGAAAGCAGAAAATGCGTGGAGATCGCAGGCTTTGCTCCATCTTAAGAAAGAATATTGCGATGCCAGGAAGTGTCTTTACTGTAGATTCGGCAATAACATGTTGAGAAAAGCTGCAGGAACAGAGGATTCATGGTCATTGTTGCACTATAACCCATAAAACTTCGTTTTAATATAGATGAGAGCCTGAAAAATATTGTCAGGCGTATCATAATTTAGACAGTTACTGTATACATAATCCTTTTAGGGTTGTTATAAATATATGGCAAGAAACAGACAGCAAAGCAATCGAATGCCTTTTCGTGAAGACCGTGTATTGACATGGACTAACGAGAGTGAAGAGATTAAACCGCTTCTTGCTTTTGTAGGGGAGCATTTCCCCAACAAAAGCCGAAATGATCTAAAAACCTGGCTACGCTACGGACATATAATGGTAGACGGCGTGGTTACGACTGCATTTGATGCACCGATTGTGACAGGAGGAATTGTCAAGGTGAATATTTCACGTCCTTTTGTAGTGTTTAAACATGCGAGAATACAGCTTGTGTATGAAGATGATGATATTATTGTGATCAACAAAGGATATGGTCTTCTTTCAGTCGGCACTCAAAGTCATCGAAAGGAGGAAACCGCTTATGACATCCTTAGGGATTATATTAAGAAGCAAAATCCCGCCAATAAGTTGTATGTTGTGCATCGTCTTGACCGCGATACATCAGGACTTATGATGTTCGCAAAAACTGAAGAGGCGCAGGAGACGCTGAGACATAATTGGAACAACATGGTGCTTGATCGTCTTTATGTGGCTCTTTTGGAGGGATATGTAGAAGAAGACGAAGGTTTTATAAAAAGTAGGCTTGCGGAAAATTCTCAATTTGTGGTGTATTCTACAAAAGATTCAGACGATGGGAAACTTGCTTTGACCAGATATAAGGTTCTTAAGCGGGCCAACGGACTGTCGCTTGTGGAGTTTTCTCTTGACACCGGAAGAAAGAACCAGATCAGGGTACATGCTTCCGAGATGGGTCATCCAATAATGGGAGATAGGAAATATGGAGCAAAAGAGAGTCGGCTTCACAGGTTGTGCCTTCATGCCCGGACATTGAGATTTGCGCATCCCATAACAAAAAAGGACATGCGTTTCGAGCAGCCTGTACCCGCAAAGTTTTTAAATGCGGTAAATGGAATGGGTCCAAAAGAATTCAAACATTGACCGATGGACATGTAATATTGAAAAAATATCAGAACTATGCCGATTGATACGTCATCATATTATCCGGAAGTGCCGTCTCCCGATGGGAAGACGGATGATAATTTCAGTCTCAACAAGAGAGAGGGAAGTCTTTTTGGAGACGATCGTAAACAATCACCGGAGCCATCAGATCAGGAGCCGGCGGCGGACCTGTCGCCTGAACCGACACATTCCGTGCCTAACAAAAATAATAAGAACAAGGATGATGACGAGACCCCGGTTGAGAGAACAATCACAGGAGCTTCCCATATCTTGTCGTGGATATTGGTGCCATTGCTGATGCCTGTCTACGGACTTATGCTTGCTTTTGGACTGTCGATACTTGATGTGGCTCCTATGGGGATGAGAGTGGTGTTTACCTTGATAGTGGCAGGGATAAATGTTGTCGTACCCATGATTTTGATAGTCCTTTTAAAAAAGATGGGTATTGTGGACGATCTGGGTCTCAACGGGCAAAAGGAAAGGCTTATTCCATACGTCATTTCAATTGTAGGATTTTTAGTGACAGCCTGGTTTATGTATTCCAAGGGAGCACCGCAATGGCTATCTCTTTTTTTCGCCGGAGGAGGTATTGCGGCATTTGTCAATCTTATTATTAATTTAAAATGGAAGATATCTGCCCATGCCGCGGGAATTGCAGGCGTGGTGGCATTGCTTATAAAGATAGCAAAAGACGGTTCGCCTGAGCCGGATATTTTCTTCTGGCTGATGCTCACCATTGCGCTTGCCGGATTGCTCGGGTCTGCCCGGGTTTGGCTCGGCAGGCATACCGTGTGGCAAGTTCTTGCCGGCTACGCCGTAGGTTTCTGTAGCGTATTTTTCTTGACAATGATCAAATGATTCAACATCTGGGTGTTGATTCGTAAAATTAAAATTAGACAACAATAATGAGCATATATAATTATAAAAGGCGTGCAAGTAGTGTAGCGCACGCAGGAAGTGTTAAAATAGGAGGTGACAATCCGGTGCGTATTCAGTCGATGAACAATACTTCCACACTTGATACGGAAGGAAGTGTGGCTCAGGCTTTGCGCATTGCGGAAGCAGGAGGTGAGATTGTTCGTCTGACAACTCAAGGAGTGCGTGAGGCGGAAAATATGGCGGAAATCAGGAAAGGTCTTGATTCCGCCGGTTGTAATGTGCCTTTGGTAGCTGATGTGCATTTTAATCCGAATGCCGCATTTAAGGCTGCCACAACTTGTGAAAAGGTCAGAATTAATCCCGGTAATTTCGTGGATGCCGCACGCACATTCAAAAAATTAGATTTCACTGATGAAGAATATGCTGAAGAAGTCAAGAAAATACGTGACACTCTCGTTCCTTTTCTAAATATTTGCAAACAACATGACACAGCTGTCAGACTTGGGGTGAATCATGGTTCTTTATCAGACAGGATCATGAGCAGATATGGCGACACGCCTGCCGGTATGGTAGAATCAGTGTTGGAGTTTCTGCGTGTCTGTAAAGAGGAAAATTTCGATAATATCGTCATCTCTATAAAGGCATCGAATGTTGTTGTTATGGTTGATACAGTCCGGCTTCTTGATAAAAAGATGAAGGAGGAGGGAATGTGCTTCCCGCTTCATCTTGGAGTGACCGAGGCCGGGGATGGAGAAGACGGAAGAATAAAAAGTGCTGTAGGAATAGGAACTCTCCTTGGAGAAGGTCTCGGGGATACGATCAGGGTTTCGCTGACAGAAGATCCGGAAATGGAAATTCCCGTTGCCCGCAAGCTGAGAGATTATGTATGCAGTCGGGAATGCCAAACGAAGGTTGTGGAACCTTTGGAAAAATTGGAAGGTATGAGTCGGGACAAAGCTGTACCTGTTCCCGGTTTTGAAAGGGTGAATTATCCTTTGGTTGCCGGTATCGATTTCCCTGCAATTCCGGGAGCATGGCATAGAGTGGACGCAGCTTCTGAGCCGGTCTTATTTGATGATGAAACCCCGGTTGTTGTTTATTCCGATAATGTCAACCGTCCAGGCGAGATTGCCTCATGGATAGACCGTTTTGTTGCCAAGGGAGGAAAAAATCCGGTATTCATTCACATGGGTTATGACGATACTGATATAGAGGATCTTCAGATTAAATCCGGTGCAGATTTCGGACCTCTATTACTTGGCGGCTATGGAGCCGGTATTTCCATAGAAGCCTCGGCATTCTCACATGATGAAATTAATTCTGTGGCGTTGGGTCTTCTTCAGGCTGCAAGACTGAGAATAAGTAAAACAGAATACATAGCTTGCCCAAGTTGCGGAAGAACATTGTTTGATCTGCAGAAAACTCTTAAGGAAGTTAAAGCGGCGACTCAAGGATTGAAAGGTTTGAAAATAGGGGTTATGGGTTGCATTGTCAATGGACCCGGAGAGATGGCTGACGCCGATTATGGTTATGTCGGTGCCGGTCCGGGCAAGGTGAGTCTATATAAAGGGAAGACACTGGTCAAGAAAAACATCCCGTCGGAAGATGCTATAGAGGAACTCCTTGCCCTCATCAATGAAAAGTAAGAAATAAGGTATAAATAACATTGAAGATATATAATAAAAGGGACGATCGAAAGATCGTCCCTTTTATTATAAGTACCTACGGAAAATAAATGAACACATGCCAGCCATATATCGCGGCAACCTATAAAGCCGTTCATCAGTCGTTATGGAACCCCATAATTCCATCTTCACGGCTTCATATCTCGCTCACACTATAAGCCAATCATATGCACATTTATTTTTCGTAGGTACTTATCAGATAATTATCAATTATCAATTACCTAACGCTCCATTCCACTCCGTTTTTGGTGTCTTTCACATCAAATCCGAGTGCTGCGAGTTTGTCGCGGATAAGGTCAGATGTAGCCCAATCCTTTTGAGCCTTTGCATTTTTACGGATTTCCATAAGTAGGTCTACCGCCCCTTCATAAGCTTTAGAAGCGCCTGCATTTTCTCCTTCGGCACCTACACGGACGCCAAGGATTTCCACAAGGAAAACATCAAACAGATGTCTTAGTTTGGATATGTCGTCTTGCGAAAGTTTAACAGATCCGTCAGAAGCAGAGTTTATGATCTTGCAAGCCTCAAATAGCTGGGCGATTACCTGAGGAGTATTCAGGTCATCGTCCATAGCCTCGTAGCAGGCGTTTAAGAAATCAGGGACTTCAACTGTGGTTTTTTCGGCAGGTAAAAGGTTTTGGAGACGACGATAACCGTCAGTAATCTTTTGAAGAGCCTTTTCTGCTGCCTGAAGAGCTGCGTTTGAGAAATCAACAGTGGAACGATATTGAGCCTGTAGAATGAAAAATCTGATCACCATAGGGCTGTAAGCTTGTTCCAGGAGAGGATGACTTCCATCGAAGAATTGTTCAAGAGTTATAAAATTATTATAGCTCTTACCCATTTTCTTGCCGTTGATGGTAATCATGTTGTTGTGTACCCAATACTTGACTGCTTCATGACCTTGAGCCGCCACACTCTGGGCTATTTCGCATTCATGGTGCGGGAAAAGCAGGTCAAGACCGCCTCCATGTATGTCGAAAGTCTCTCCGAGATATTTCTCACCCATAGTGGAGCATTCAAGATGCCATCCGGGAAATCCTTCGCTCCAGGGAGACGGCCAGTGCATGATGTGTTCTGGAGAAGCCTTTTTCCAAAGAGCGAAATCAAGGGGATTATGCTTCTCTTCCTGCCCGTCGAGTGCACGAGTGGTGGATAGAAGATCCTCTATATTTCGTCCGGACAATTTCCCGTATCTGTGGTCACGGTTATATTTTTCGACATCAAAATAGACCGACCCGTTGCTTTCGTATGCATATCCGGCGTCAAGAATCTTTTTTACATATTCTATTTGCTCTATTATATGACCTGAAGCATGAGGCTCGATGCTTGGAGGAAGCACATTGAGGGCTTCCATGTCGTGATGGTAGCGGTTGAGGTAGAGCTGAACCACTTCCATGGGCTCGAGCTGTTCAAGACGAGCTTTTTTAGCAATTTTGTCTTCCCCTGAGTCTGCATCGTGTTCGAGGTGACCGACATCAGTGATGTTGCGAACGTATCTCACCTTATACCCTAAGTGGCGAAGATATCGGAAAAGAACGTCGAATGTGATTGCAGGACGCGCGTGTCCAAGATGTGCGTCGCCATATACAGTAGGCCCGCACACATACATGCCCACGTGTCCCTCATGGAGTGGCTTGAAAGGCTGCTTGATGCGCGTGAGCGAATTGTAAAGGTAAAGGTTGTTGTCCATTGTTGTTATTTAAATACGCGGGCTCAAGAATCCCGAGCCCGCGATGTATTATTATCAATTATTTCCGATGACGTTGTTTTTACCGCCGCGAGGCTGGATCTCTCCAAATTGAGCCTCGTATTTCTTAACATTGTCAGTGAGGGCAAACATGAGTTGCTTTGCGTTTTCCGGGCTCATGATCACACGGCTGACAACAGGAGCCTGTGGCATTCCGGGAGCAGCGAAAATGAAATCGATAAGGAACTCGTTGGGGCCGTGTCCGATCATTGCGAGGTTGCTGTATTTGCCGTCTGCCATTTCGGGACGGAGTTGAATCTGAAGTTGATTTTTGTTTTGATTATTTTCTGGTGTTGCCATTTTTGTTTGATTAATATCCACAAATAAACTTAGCTTGTGTATTTGCGGGATGTGAATTGTTTTAGAAATTATTGTCAATGCGAAATTAAACAAAATTTTTAACTTCCGCAATAGTCTCCCCCGTGATTCTCCCGTCTTCCATTGTCACTTTACGGTCTGCAATTGAGGCGATGCATGGGTCGTGGGTGACAATTACGAAAGTCTGGTGCATGGTGTCGCGTAAAGAAGCGATTATTTCCTGGATTTCATCACGGTTGTGAGAATCGAGACTTCCGGTGGGTTCATCGGCAAAAACAACGCGGGGCTTGTTGATAAGTGCACGCGCAATTGCCGCACGTTGCTTTTCCCCTCCCGACATTTGTGCCGGTTTATGATCCGCGCGAGCTCCGAGTCCGAGAATGTCGAGCAGCTCTCTCGCTTCCTCTAACGCCTGCTTCTTTTTCCTGCCGGCAATAAGAGCCGGCATGGCGACATTTTCCAAAGCAGAAAACTCCGGGAGAAGTTGGTGAAATTGGAAAACAAAACCTATGTTCAGATTCCTGAATTCCGAAAGTTTTTTGTCTTTTAACCTAAAAAGATCAGTATTGTCAAATAATACGCTTCCCGAATCCGGACGATCAAGAGTGCCCGCTATCTGAAGCAAGGTGGTTTTCCCTGCTCCGGAGGGTCCGACGATAGCCATGATTTCCTTTTCCGGAATAGTAAGGGTTATGTCGTGAAGCACCGTCAGCGAGCCGTAAGATTTTGTTACATTTCTGATTTCAATCATACTTTTAATCAGGCATTCTTGATCCAGGAACCTTTGAATCCTGTTTCTTCAATCGTTTTTACAACCTGTGCCGCCATTTCACCATTATCGGGTACACCATGACATTCAAGCACTTTGTCGGCTGTTGAAAGATCAAGGCTCCATTCCTCATTAGGGAACCGGTTTCTCACGGCTTTCAATATTGTGGATGAACATCCTTGACATTTGGCATTTGTTTTGAATTGCATAACTTTATATTTTTAATGTTATATTGAAGTCATTGAACTAATTTAAACTTTTTACGGAATGAGAATAAAATTAAAGAAATCTTTATTTTAAGACCTCTATTTCAATCTTCCGCCATCTTTTTGGCTGATTTTGCATCGCTCATCGGTCGTTTAGCCCGCTAAACTCCCTCTTCACGATTCAAAATCATCTCAAAAATCTGACGAAATCTTAAAATAGAAAAAGTTTAAATCAGTTCAATAAAAATTTTTAAGGAGAAAGGTTTAATGATTTCATTATTATAACGGAAAAGAGTCTATCCTGTTTTGAAATCACGATCATAATACTATTGCATAAGGATACGCCAGTTTTTCGGATAAAGATTGTTTGCCCTGTTTCCGATATTTTTTGCCATTCCAAGGGGTAATCCTTTGTAAGTAATGACCACCAGTCCCTTAGGAATGTCGTCGGAAAGCGTTATAGCCTCTCTCCGGAGGTAAGAAACCGCCTGCTGTAAGCCTACCTCGGCTTCCGGAAACATCGAACGGTCAAAGTCTACGGAAAGAACCTGTTCGATAGGAGGCACTTCTCCGGAATTGCTTTTCAAATTAGGGTGTGGTCTATAGGCTTTATAGCTTTTGACCGGGGTGATCTTTTTTGAAGTGCTGACATTGTCGATTTTTTTTCGCGGTTTTGAATGGATCCATTCTCCGGGTTTGCGGAATACGGACAGAAAAAGCCCTTCCCCTTCTGTGATGTGTGGCATAAATCGATAGACAGGTAAATCCGTATCTATGCCGTTTGGAATGTTCCACTCTTCAGGAAACTTCATGTCGACCGGTTCTAACCCGAGTGTTGAAACTATAAACTGAGCGTTTTCTTCATTTTCCTTGCGATTAAAGGTGCAGGTTGAATAAATCAGATAACCGCCGGGCTTGACTGTTTCAGCCGCGTTTGCAAGGATCTCTTTTTGAAGAGCCGCGCAATCATCTATAAGTTGAGTGCTCCATTGCTGAATAGCCGCCGATTCTTTCCTCATCATTCCTTCTCCGGAACATGGCGCGTCGACAGCCACAATGTCGAAAGAATCCCCATTTGCAACAAATTTAGAGGAATCAAGATTTGTGATAACCACGTCAGGATATCCCCATTTTGCTATATTCTCTTTCAATATAGCTGCTCTTTTTGCAACATATTCGTTTGCAACGATCCTTGACCCATCGGGAAGTGCATCAATCATTGCTGTGGTTTTTCCTCCGGGGGCGGCACACAAATCAAGAAGAGAGAGAGGGAGAGGGGTGGAGCAGTCTGTTTCTTGCTGCAGACGTTCAGACAGCCTGCAGATCACTTCATGATAGATCATTGAAGATGCATCCTGCACATAGTATGCTCCGGCATGAAGAAGAGGATCAAGAGTAAATACAGGACGATGAGGAAGGTAGTACCCGCATCTACACCATTTTACAGGTTTTGCGCCAGGGAAAGACGCTCCGGGTTTACGACTATTCATCCGTATTGAAGTGACAGGAGGCAGCTCCATTGCATGTATGAAATTGTCAGTCTCCTCTCCAAGGAGACTACGCATCTGATCGATAAATCCGGAAGGCAGTGGCATAAAACAATGATTTTTTTATGCAAATGTAGTAAAATTTTTAGTAATTTTGTATGTATGGAACTCAATCCCGCACTTTATCTTATACCAGTCAATATAAGTAATGCCCCTTTGCGCGACACTTTGCCGGAGGGAAATCTCGACATCCTCAGACATTTGCATCATATAATAGTGGAAAATGTGCGAACCGCGCGCCGTTTTTTAAAACGTTGTGACCCCGGTTTTGACATAAGAAGTGTCACGTTCTATGAACTTAACCGTCACACGGATCTGGGTGAAGTCAGCACCTATCTTGAACCTTTGCGCAGAGGTGAAGCCATAGGAGTGATGAGTGAGGCAGGATGTCCGGCAGTGGCAGACCCCGGAGCCCTTCCCGTGAGCCTTGCCCAACGTGAAGGGTTTAAGGTTGTGCCGCTGGTCGGTCCTTCAAGCATTCTTATGTCGCTTATGGCTTCAGGGTTTAACGGACAAGGTTTTTGTTTTAATGGATATCTTCCGATAGAGCAGAAAGAAAGGGAGAAAAAACTTAGAGATCTGGAAATATTGTCGAAAAAGAATGACATGACCCAGATTTTTATAGAAACCCCTTATCGCAACAACCGGATGATTGCGGCAATAACCTCAGTTTTGCGGGGAGACACGTTGCTTTGCGTGGCATGCGATATAACAGATCCTGAAAATGAAACCATACTGACAATGCCGGTTTCGAAATGGAAACAGGCGAAATATGATTACGATAAACGTCCCGCCATATTTTTGATTTATGCTCCCGGTCGTAATATAGTTACACGATGAATTAAAATAAATAAATTACATGTCGCGCCGGAAAATATCTTTTGAAGGTCAAATGACTATCCCTTTTGAGGAGTGGGAAGACGAAAAGCCAAAAATAGCAGTTCCGCCCCGTCGCAATATCTATGCGGCTGCTGAAATCCCACAACCGGTGATTGAAAAAACACCATCAGACCGCCTGCTCTATTATCTTTCGATGGGGTCAGGATCAAGCGGCAACAGCTGTTACATAGGAACTAAAAAGGGGGGGATAATAATAGACGCGGGCGTGAAAGCGGATATGATCGAGGGGATGTTGAAATCAAACGGAATAGACATTTCGAAAATTCATGGAGTTTTGCTGACACACGACCATTCAGACCACGTCAGATATGTCTATACGTTAGTGCGCAATCACAAGCATATGAAGGTGTTTTGCACAAACCGTGTGCTGAATGGCATTATGCGTCGTCACAGCATATCAAAACGATTGAAAGATTATCATCAGGCAATTTTTAAAGAAATCCCGTTTACCATAGGAGACCTTGAAATAACAGCATTTGAAGTTCCGCACGACGGTTCAGACAATATGGGCTTTTCAATATCTTTTGATGACCGTCGCTTTGTGCTTGCCACTGATTTGGGAGCTATAAAAGAGAGAGCCAGATATTATATGGGAAGGGCGAACTATCTTGTGATTGAAGCCAACTATGACCTTCATATGCTTAAGATGGGGCGTTATCCTGAATATCTGAAAGCAAGAATCCAGACTGAAGACGGGCATCTTGATAATCTTCAGACAGCACAATTCCTGAAAGAAATTATCAATCCCGAGCTTCAGAACATATTCTTATGCCATCTCTCTCAAGATAATAATACTCCGCAGAAGGCACTTGCAGCCGTACGCGGAGCTTTAGAAGAAATAGGGAAAAAGGTTGGGAATGCCTGCAATACTATCGAAGACCGTAAAGCAGACGTTCAGTTAATGGCATTGCCAAGATTTGAAGCTACGCCGCTTTTTGTGTTTCGGCCCCTGCAGGCGGATCAGCACTCATGATTATTGTTAGCAAAGGGCCTTCAAGACCATTGGGCGCGATTCCCGCACGTATCTCAAATCTCATATATCCCCCGTCGAAATCATAGACCAGGATATTGGTCTCATCCTCATTTACAGCTTCATGAGCTGTAAAAAGAATTTTATGTTTTTCAGTTAGCCCGAGAGATTGAAGGAGATAAGATTCAAGGTCTGTCGGCAGCAAATCTCCAAGATACAGATTACGTAAAGTCACGGTTTTGGGGTCAAGCACATCGACTACCCATATACCCGGACCACCTTGTACGTCTGTATATAAAGGAGTCCCCTGTCCGTCAGTCAATACTCCTTCAAAATCATATTCAGTTGAATCAAGCGGTTCTCCCACTCTCAATGCATCAGCTATGCTTCTTACGGTCATGGCAATGTCATTATCCGCGTGGAAATCTTCGGACGCAACAATAGGCTGAGGTGTCACAACTTCTTTATCATTGCTGTTCACTCCTGAATTATGGCAGGCTGGAGCAGTTGCGATAACGATAAAAGCCGCTATAGTCAGTGTGAAGCTGACAAAGATAGACTTTTGTGGTTTGTCATGCGTTTGCATGGTTTGAGTTGCTTTTTGAATTTGAAAAGTTTTTAACACTTTATAACAAAAACGAAGCAAAACTACAATAAAATTTGCAATTGTGCAAATAAAATTTCGACTGTGAGTGGTTAATACGTGAAATAAACCACCGGGGACTTTTTATGGTGTTGGTCCCCAGTAGTTTGTTCTTTTGGAATAAAACAGATTTATCTTGTGTAGAGAAAACGTTTTATGCTTCTTTTTGGAGTCTTCTCAAACTCATTAGGCATTAAAATTATTTTTGAAATCTGTTCATATGGAGCTACAAGTTTATTTAGTTCCTTCCGAACATTTTCCATTGCGCTATCCATATCCGTTATAGATATTCCAATCTTGTCTGCCGCTTCATAATCCGGATATACAAGAGCCACGAGTTTCCCTTCACGCTCAAGAACAAGGCTTTCGGCTACAAAAGGCATATTGTTGAGTTTGGCTTCGATTTCTTCGGGATAAATGTTTTGTCCGGATCCTGATAAAATCATTGTCTTTGATCTTCCGCGCAGAAAAAGAGTGCCGTCAGGTGTACGTGTGCCCATATCCCCTGTGTGAAGCCATCCGTCTTTGTCGAGCACGGCGGATGTGGCTTCGGGATTATGATAGTATCCTTTCATGACATTTGTGCCCCGCACGCAGATTTCTCCAGGAATGTTTTCAGGATCGTCAGACTCAACTTTTGATTCCATAATAGGTAACGTCTTTCCGGAGGATCCCACAATAAATTTTCTCCATGGAGTGTAGGATATCAACGGTCCGCACTCGGTCATGCCATAACCCACGGTAAACGGGAATTTGATTTTATGAAGGAACTCTTCCACTTCGTGGTTTAGAGGTGCCCCGCCCACAATCACTTCTTCAAATTCGCCACCGAAGGCATCGATCAGTTTTTTTCGGATCTTTGAGTAGATAAGGGAGTCAAGAAATGGCACGGCGAGAGTCCACCTCATGGTCCCTTTTGAAATCATGGGAAGAATCTGGTTTTTGTAGATCTTTTCAAGAATGAGAGGCACACATATCACAAGGTTGGGTCTCACTTCCGCAAGCGCCTTTAAAAGTACTCTCGGAGACGGTGTTTTACATAGCAGCGTGATATGAGATCCGGCTGCAAGAGGTGTGAGCATGTCGAAAGCGCATCCGTAGGCATGTGCAAGTGGCAGAAATGCAAGTGCACGGGAATTTCTGAAGTGCAATTCAGAATGAAGACCGAAGCAGACGTTTCCCGCAAGGTTTTCTCCTGTGAGCATGACACCTTTGGAGAATCCTGTAGTGCCGGAAGTATAGTTTATTTCAGTAAGTTCCGAATTGTCGCGATCAGCATATTTTACGTCAAGACTTGAATATCCGTTTGGGTATTTTCTGTGGAAACGTCTTTTCAACAATCTCATGTGGCGATTCATTTCAACTCCGGGCGCTTCATAAAGCACTTCTTTTGTCTCAAGGCTCATCACTCCCTTTACGTTGAGCAAGGCTTCCGGCTCTATGTGTTCCCAGATTGATTTTGATATGAAAAGCAATTCCGCGCCGGAATGGTTCACGATATGTGTTATGTCAAGAGGGTTGAAGTCGGATAAAATCGGGACAATCACAGCACCGTAAGTCACGACCGCCATGTAGATTTTGACCCAATCGGCTGAATCCTTTCCGGAAAGTGCAATCTTGTCTCCCGGTTTGATACCGATAGATTCGAAAACCATGTGGGTCATGGCGATTTCCGTGGCGAGCTGTGAATAGTTCATGGTGTTCTGCCTGCCATATTCAGAAAGAGCCGGAAGATCCCAATTCTCGATAAAGCTCTTTTCGTATAATTTTATGAAGTTTGTGACTTTTATCATAATGCAAGTTTATAAATTTCACGACAATCATCCATTGAAAGGGGAACATAAAATCCCAGGGTTTTCCCCATGTTCCCTTCCAGGCTTTCCACAAGGGCATCTATGTCGGGTGTCTTGCCAATTAATTCAGTCAGGGATGTGGTGAGTCCGAGGTCATGATAGAAATCTTTCAACAATTGAATACCTTTATCTATTATCTGATCTGTATCAAGTCTTTCGGGATCCACTCCCATCACGTTTATTGAAAATCTCCAGACCATGTCAGGGTTCTTCTTGGAAACGAAAGAGAGCCAAGCCGGGGCTATACATGCAAGACCGGCCCCATGAGTGACATTATATAACGCCGACACTTCGTGCTCTATGCGGTGTGTTGCCCAATCTTCCTCTTTCCCGACTCCGCAGAGACCGTTGTGTGCCAATGTTCCCGCCCACATAATGTCCGCACGAGCTTCATAGTCGTTTCCGTTCACCTTTAGTTCAAGTGCACGCGCCATAATGTCGCGCATGATCGCCTCAGAATATCCGTTGACGAGCTGTGCCGGAGTATTGGAGAAATAACGTTCAAAAATATGACAAAGCATGTCGACGGCTCCACATGCGGTCTGGAACCAAGGGAGAGTCATTGTGAGTTCAGGATTCATTATAGCGAAACGGGGACGCAATATATTTGTCCTGATCGATAATTTGTGCATTCCGGCAAGCTTTGTTATCACGGAGTTTCCACTCGCTTCGCTTCCGGCGGCGGGAATAGTCAGCACCACACCTACGGGAAGAGCGGCGACCGGAGTCGCTTTCCCGCAGAAAAAATCCCAGAAATCGCGGGTGGATACTGCCCCGAGTGCTATTGCTTTTGCAGTATCGATCACCGAACCTCCTCCGACAGCAAGTATGAAAGTTACTCCTTCTCTTGTTGCCTGGGCGATACCTTCATAGACCCGGTCGTCTGTGGGATTAGGTTGAATCCCTTTGAGAATAGTGTATTCTATCCCTTCACTCATGAGTGAATCAGTGATTTCTTTTATCAGTCCGCTTTTCTCAGCTGACGAACCGCCATAGACGAGCAACACTTTGTTGCCGCCAAAGCGTTTTACGGTTTCACCTGTTTTCTTTTGGGTGTCTTTGCCGAATATAAATTCGGTGGGGGAATAGAATGTAAAGTTGTCCATGAATTTAATATGAATATTTGGCGCACCTTTCGAAGGAGCTGATTTAACTATTTATATAACAAAAAAGTGTCACGTTTTCTTATAAAACGTGACACTTGATGATAATAATTTTTAAAGAAATCCCGCTGAAATCAGATTTCTACTTCTGAAGCGAGTTTTTCGCCTTCCGCCACTTCTTCAAGCGCTGACTCATCAGTGTCGGCAGTGGCAGCTTCAAGCTTCTTCATGATTGAGAAGATGAATGCGGCGGAAATGAGGCAAATCACTGCAAGGATAGCCCAAAGCAGCCATACAGGGATCTTTCCCCAGAGAATCATAGGAATAGACACAAGATAGTTGCCTACAGCAGTTGCCGCAAACCATCCGCCCATCATCGAACCTTTCAACTTCGGAGGAGCCACTTTCGATACAAAAGATATACCCATCGGAGAAAGCAGCAGCTCAGCAAATGTGAGCATAAGGTATGTAGATATCAGCCAATTCGGGGAGACAGCGCCTGAAGTCCCGACGATCGAGAACGATCCGCACATCATGATTGCATATGTGGCTGCGGCGAGGATCATGCCATAGCCGATTTTACGTGGTGCAGAAGGTTCTGCATTGCGTTTTGCAAGCCATCCGAACACTGCGAGCGACACAGGGGTGAGCGCTACAACATAGAAAGGATTGAACTGCTGGAATTGTTGAGGCTGGATGCCTGTGAGAGGATCGGGTGTGGTAGAATAGAAATATACGAGTGCCCCTGCAACGGCTGCGAGAATGACCGCGCTGATGATCTTTCCTTTGCTTGATTTGCTCTGGAAAAGATTGAAAAGTGCATACACTCCAATCGCGATAGAAGCAAGCGCCCATACATTAAATCCGATTCTTGTGAACCCTGTTGCCTCAGGCGATGTACAGCTTTTTGCGAATTCTGTCAGAGACGCACCGTTCTGGCTGAACACCATCCAGAAGAATATTACGACGGCAAACACGAGGAGCAATGCCACCACGCGTGCTTTAGTCTGCTCGGGAGTGAGTTCCTTCTCTGGTGTGGCAGTTGCTCCGACAGTCTGTTTCTTGTCGGTAATAATATGGGCGAATGTCTTTCTTCCAAGGTAATAAATCAGGAAGCTCACAATCAGTGACACGCATGCCACTGCGAAAGCATAGCTATATCCTGTGGTGAGGACAGTTATATAGTTGTTTGCCCACGCGGTGACATCCGAACCTACCGTCATTCCTGTTTCAGTAGCTTTCGCAACAACTGCAGATGCATCAGCGGTGCCGTCAAGGAAAGCGTTGCAGAGAGCGGGAAGCTCCGCATTATATATAAGTCCGTTAGCATCTAATGCAAGATTGCACATTGCGGTTGCAGCCATCGGGGCAAACATGGAGCCGATATTTATAGCCATGTAGAAAAGCGAGAAAGCAGCGTCACGTTGTCCACTGTATTTAGGGTCGTTGTAGAGGTCACCGACCATCACCTGAAGATTTCCCTTAAACAGACCTGTGCCTATAGAAATCAAGAAGAGGGCAGTGATAAGAATCACCAATGATGAGGTTGATCTTATGTCTGTTGGGATAGCCATCACTGCATATCCCAAAAACATGATAAAGATGCCTGAGACAACGCATTTTGAAAAACTCCATTTGTCAGCCACCCATCCGCCGATAAGAGGCATGAAATATACGAAAGCAAGGAATATTGCATAAATCTGACCCGAAACAGTGGAGTCAAAACCGAATTTAGCCTGCATGTAAAGCAGGAAAATCGCGAGCATTGTGTAGTAGCCGAATCTCTCGCCGGTATTTGCGAGCGCCAACACATAAAGTCCTTTAGGTTGATTGTTAAACATGATGAGGTTTGTTATTGGTTTTTCAGGAAAAGATAAAATCCTACGGGCTTCAGAAATTATGCAGCCCGTAGGATCTCCTATTTGTTAATGAAGTGGGAAATGCATGATTATTTGGTTACTCTCTCAAGCCAGTTGACCATCGAGAACATTATACCCATGGAGATTACGCAGACACTGAGGAATACGGTCCATGCCACCCAAATCGGACATGCATTGTAGATAAGCGGACCGATCCAGAGAAGGAGGTTGCCTACAGCAGTTGCTCCAAGCCAGAGACCCTGACACAAGCCTTGAAGGTGTTTCGGGGCAACTTTTGAAACAAATGAAAGTCCGAGAGGAGATATAAAGAGCTCAGCGACTGTTAAGAAGAAGTAGAGAACGAACAATACCCATGGTCCTGTTTTCATTGATTCTGCAACTGTCGGAGCAAGAGATTTGAATTCGTCGGCTGAAGGATATCCCTGGATAGATGAGAAGATAGTGAGGAAAAGATAAGCGAGACCGGCAAGACCCATACCGATAGCGATCTTGCGGGGTGTCGAGATCTCTTTGCCTCTGCGTGAAAGAGCAGAGAATATCCACATCACAACGGGAGTGAGAACGATAACGTAGAATGGGTTTAGAGCCTGCCAGATTTCAGGTTGAACCGAGTCAGTCTTCACGAAGTCGCGTGCGAATAGTGACAGGGATGTGCCGTTCTGATGGAAAGAGAACCAGAAGAAAATAGCTATGCCGAGCACAGCGAAAAGAGCATACATACGCTGCTTGATTTCGGTAGCCATTTGTTTTTTCTCTTCCGGTGTATAGTTTACAACTTCTTCCTTTTCTTTCTTTGCAGGAGAAGGGAGCTGATTCTTTGTGACTACAAAAATGAATAGAGAAATCAACATTGCAGCCACTGAAGCAATAAATGAGTAGTGGATGCCTGTGTTGAACACGTCAAGATATTTAGAGCAGAATGCTGAAATGTCGGCGGATGCATTGCCACCAACTTCAGTAATCAGAGCATAAAGGTTGTTTAGGTTTTGGGTGTCCATGCTGTCAGTCACGCTGAGATACTCATGGCAAAGAGCAGGAAGGGAAGCATTGTAAGTAAGTCCGTTTTCACCGAGCCACCAGCTTCTGAGTATAGGAGCGACGAAAGGTGCGATAAGACCGCCGATGTTGATGAACACATAGAAAATCTGGAATCCGGAGTCACGTTGAGATGCATAGCGGGGATTGTCGTATAGCTGACCTACGATAGCCTGCAGGTTTCCTTTGAAAAGACCATTGCCGAATGCAATCAGGAAAAGTGCGCAGCATGTCAGGGTGAGCAGCCAGACTTGATTTTCAGCGGTCGCGAAAATAGGGAAAGAAAGCAGGATGTAGCCTGCGGTCATAATAAAAAGACCTGTGATGATAGTGCCCTTGTAGTTTCGGGTCTTGTCAGCGATGAGACCGCCTACGAGGCTCAGCACATAAATGCCTGCATAGAAACAGGAATAAATGATTGCACTGGTCTCCTCTTTTAGTCCGAACTTTGAGCATAGAAACAGCACGAGCACCGCGTTCATGATGTAGTAGCCGAAACGCTCGCCCATGTTGCTCAACGCAGCGGGAATGAGTCCCTTGGGTTGGTTTTTAAACATGTTGATCTGGTATTAAATTATTTATGATGTTAGTTTTATTTTCGTGTGCCCGCTATAGCATTTTCATCCTTTTTCATCCAGCATTTTGAATGCACGGGCATAGTTGTGGATCTGCTTCACCATCGCCACGAGTCCGTTGCTGCGTGTAGGTGAGAGGTGTTCCTTAAGCCCGATTTTGTCTACGAAATAAAGATCGGCTCCGAGAATTTCATCCGGGGTATGGTCATTGAGCACCCTCATTAGGAGAGCCACAATGCCTTTCACGATCAAAGCGTCGGAGTCTGCCTGAAAATGTATTTTCCCGTCGGCGCTTCTTTGAGGAGTGATCCACACACGGCTCTGACAACCTTCAATGAGATTTTGCGGAGTCTTGTCAGCTTCCGGAAATTCTGGCAAAGTGTTGCCGAGGTCGATTATATATGCGTAGCGGTCCATCCAGTCGGTCAGACCTTCAAATTCTTCGATTATTTCATCTTGAGTGTCGTTGATGCTCATACTGAAAGTGTATTAATATTTCGCAACGTGAGAGACTCGTTATCCCCTCTCCGGTCACAAAAGTTGAATTATAAGTGCAAAGATAATAAAAAAATGGTTTAAGAGTATGTTTCCTTTTAACTTTATGAAATCTTTATAGCCCTTCATGGTCATTTTTAAGCTTTCGTTCAGTCATTATGAAATATACTAAAGAAAACTTTCTCTTACAGATTTGATTTCCCGTCGTATGATTCATTGCGGATTTCTTTTATTACTCTTGCAGCGGTTGGTCTGGTGAGGAGATTTCTCACCTGTTGTGGCGTAAGAGCCAGGTCAGGTTTGAATTTCTTAGACGACATATAATCTTTTATAGAATTCATAAGCCATTTCCCTTCAGGATATTCCGTTGCTTTGTCCATATCGACAGACAGGATCATGAGTTTACCTTTGCCTACCGCGCATTCAAGCATCATGGCAAGGCGGTAATTCCGCTCCACATTGTCTATGACTTCGATAATGGGATCTACGTCTTTGGGCAGACGGTCGATTATGAGTGGTCGGGAGTTTGACACTATGGCATACCATTGCCAGTCGGAATGGAAATCGGTGGGGAAGAGGTTGAATGCGTCATGACGGTTATTGATCAGCAGACCGAGTGTGCCCGGAGAAGGCTCTTTACCTATTTTGTCGCATATTGAGCGAAACATTCTATAATTCCAGTAGTCTGTAGTAAACAGCGGACCGAGGGTGGTTTCTTTAACGGTAGCGGTGTCTGGACATAGAATGACCTTCTCTCCTTTGGCAAGACTGGTAAGTGCGAAATCGAGACTTTTTGTTACTATGATATCGTCAGACTTTTTATTGTTGGATATATTGTAATTATCGCGGGGAAATATCCAGATATCATATGAGTTGGATGCATCTGGAGAAGACAGATTAATTGTCATTTTTTCGGGAATTGTCACCTCAGGAATAGACAGCGACATCACGCCTGCGTCTACCAGACCTTCTCCATGATTTATTTTGGTTGTGCCTGCGGAAAACGGGGAATTCCAGCTTATTTGTTTGCCTCCTATATTGCGTGCACTGAAATTGGCAACTTTAAGGGGTACATCCACAGTTTCCCCTGAAGTGAAACAGAATTTCGGGAATTCGGCAAGTATAGTGACTTGGTCGCATGCCTCTCTCCATTTTTCAGCCGTGACGAGACCTTTTGAATCCATGAATGCGTCAAGAATTCCGACAAGGGCTGTGCCTTGTCCGGGATAATCCTGAAGATCGAGCAGCTGAAATCCTCCCATTCCCGGGGTGCGGAGATTCATCTCCATGTCTGCGCGATATAGCCTTGCCGCCCATTCCCCTGATGCCTTGAAGAATTGTTTTGTTTTTCTCATGTTGCCGGCTTCAGTGGCACGTTTTGCAAATTCCTGAAGATTGTCTGGACGGAGCACTCCGTCATATTTCATGATTTCCGTGAAATCAGGATATATCTGGTATTGACCCGTCTCATGACCGATCACAGGCACCGGTGAAAGGGATATGGCATGAGAGAAATCCATTTGAGAGTTTGGATAAGAGCTGTTGAGAATGCCTCCGTTTTTTGCGTCTGCAAAGGAGAAAGATGCGCGTGCATGAGTTCCGAACCCTTCTCCATCACTGTCTCCGACTCTGCATGTCACCAGGAAATCTTCTCCGTCGATATGTCCTCTCCATCCGAGGTAGATGTTTGATCCGTAGGTCACGAGAAGGTACGGGTTTATTTCATTTGCCTCATCGAGCATGTTTTTCATCAGGTTTGTGTCTCCCCAGAGTTCGTTGCCCAATGCAAACATAGTGAAAGAGGGATGGTGGGAATATTCTTTGATAATGGCATGCAGTTCATCATTGAGGAAATTCATCAGCTTTTTCTGATCTTTGTCGAGTTCACCCCAGATGGGAAGTTCCGGCTGAAGATACACGCCGGCATCATCTGCAGCTTTGAAACATTCTTCAGGAGGGCACCATGAATGAAAGCGCACATGATTAAGTCCGTATTCCTTAACTATTTCGAAGTAACGTTTCCAGGAATCATAGTCCATCGGCACATGAGCCGTGATCGGGAAGACGCATGCGTCATGCCTGCCTCTTAAGAAAACGGGATGTCCGTTGGCATAAAATCTGTTGCCTTCGGTCTTGAAATCCCGTGGCGCGGATTTCAGATTGATTTCATCAACGACATCACCCATTAGGGAATGGAGAGAGATAGATAAATTTTCAGTTTTAGGATTCCATTCGCTCCAATAACTTGTCATATCGTCTGCCGGAAGCCAAAGGGTGAAATTAGTTGATTCGGAATCAATTTTTTCCGATACCTGGCGATTTTCTCCCTCTACATGAAGCACGAACCCTTTTGGCGCAGGCTGAGACAGTGTAATGTCTACCCGTTGATTCCCGGCATCTGCCTGAGGGAAAGGAATAGCCGATACGATGTGGAGCGGGTCACGTGCTATCAGTTCCATTTTACCGATAATGCCGTTCCAGTTGGTTTGTGTGGATTCGGTGCATGCGTGGGAGTTGTTGCGAACAGGCAATGGAATGGAGTCGCCGTTGTTGACGATTATCTCGAGAGTATGTTTCCCTGGAGTGAGTACCTCTGTAAGATCGTGTCGTTGAGGTGCCGAAATGAGAGAGGAATATCCACACGTTTTGCCGTCGACTTTAACGGTGGCTGGACGAGTGCGTTCGAGAAACAATTCTATGGATTTACCGTTCCAACTTTGAGGTATTTCTATTTCTCTTGAATAAGAGGCATTGCCGGCGTAGGTGTATCTTCTTGAAAGTTGTGAAGTGTTGTCTGACGGAGGCACCGGAATTCCTACACTGTTGGTGTCGAGGGTTCCCGGAAGTGAGACATACCCTTCGGCTGATATTTCGACAGGGGCGTTTGTAAGTATATAACTCCATTCTCCCGATAAATCAATGATGTCTCGGGCTGAAAGGGATGGAACCGCTGCAATCAATATTAATAAAGAGATTGCTTGTCTGAAGATATTATTATTATGCATTTGTAATTGTCTAATCTTTGCAAAGATAGTAAAAATATGCAGTTTGTGCAAAAGAAGTACGGGTTTACGGACGGGTTGGCTTTACCCTAACAACTTTTAACTGTTAAAACTTGTATTAAGAGATAAAAAAGATTAACTTTGCAGCGAAATATATAGGACGAGACGCAAAGCGCGTCAGCGAGGGTCTTTTAGTGCCACAGGTCGGAGTCTGTATCCCCAGATAAAAGGAAGTGGAAATAAAAGATTCCTTATTTTTTAATACCTCTCAAAACGGTTTATGGCAATTAGTAATTACTAATTAATAATTACTAATTGCCGTGGCTCAGGACCTCGTTGACACTTTTGTATCATCACATCGTTAACATATC
>CAJTZQ010000026.1 GCA_910583795.1 uncultured Muribaculaceae bacterium | reverse complement strand
CGGCCTCATCGAACATTGGGGGCGCGGACTGTCAATGATGGCAAGACAATGTGAAAGTGCTGGATTACCTGCTCCGGAATTCTATTGTGACGGTACTGTTGTCAAAATTACTTTTATGCGTCCCAAGGACACAGTAGGAGTAAGTAATAGTACAAGTAATAGTGCAAGTAATAGTGCAAGTAATAGTGCAAGTAATAGCACAAGTAATAGTACAAGTAGAGGTTCGGATGCTGCAAGTTTAACAAGAGAGAGTAGGACAATCAAAATGTCTCTATTAAAACTCATTGGAATAATAGGAGAAGATTGGTTATCTCTATATGATATGCTTGAAATAATGAGGTTTAAATCAAGATTTTCATTTACAAAAACTTATCTAAAACCTGCAATATCGGCAGGTTTAGCTGCACTTGAAAATCCCGACAGCCCTAATGCTCCGAACCAAAGATACGGATTGACATTGAAAGGGAAAGCCCTGTATTACGAGCGTCATGATAACGATAATGATGTTCAAAATGACCTGCAAAGAATAAATGTTGACCCTCAGAATGACCCGCAAACCGATTTAGAGGGTCAGTTTGACCCTCTAAATAAAGAACTTGACCCTCAAAAGACAGCCATCATCAAGGCTATTAAAGAAAACAATGAAATCAGTCGTTCCGAGTTGGCAAGTATAGCCGGATGTTCGGAAAGCACCATCAAACGACGGCTTAAAGAGTGGAATATTGCGTGGCTTGGTCATCCCAAAACCGGGCACTGGGTATTTGTCAAGGATATTCAATAGCGGTTATTAAAAGGAATTTTTAACACTGAAAACAGCCTGAAATCAGGCTATTATAGCTGCTTTTGCGTTGTAGATATACGAAGAACATTGAAATGTATTCGCGAGTGATTTCTTAATGCATGTCGGTTGAGAGCCGGTACATGTTGCGAAGCAACGAAAATCACCGCAAATGTCCGGGTGTGCAAAAAGGTAACATCCATGATTGTTCAAGAAATCTAAAATATTGACAGACAACATAGTTGACCCCGTTTCGGATAAATCCCTCCGAGGTCACAAAACCAAACGACAAAATCAAGTAAATCGCTGAAGCTAAGACAGTTTCAGCGATTTTATAATATTCCTATAGGGCAGAATAAAGCATATTGTAGGGTTAAAAGACCCAATGAAACAAGAAATCGATGCAAATAATACCCAGTATTCCAAAGGCATAGAATAAAAACAGCAAAAAAATCATCTTTCTGATGCAAGATTTTACAAAAGGATGATTTAATAAAATGAGAGCTCTCAAGAAATAAATTTCAACTATAAACAAACAACTACAATGAAAATATCAAAGTTCTTCAAAATTACCGCTGCTATGCTGGCGTGCGTGCTCGCCATTGCAGTGACATCCTGCGACAACGACGATGAACCCAAAGATCCTCAACTCAAGTTCGACCCTGCTAATGTAGCAGTGGCACCCAGTGCAACGGCAACAGTGACAATAAGTGGCGGCACAGCCCCCTACACTGTCGCATCGAGCGATGACAAAATCGCTACGGCAAGTGTAAACGACAACACGATTACTATAACCGGTGTCGAAGAAGGCACAACGACTATCGTTGTTACAGATGCCAAGAGCCTTAAAGGTGAAATCGCAGTCAGTGTTTCAGGTCTCGGATTTGATAAGCCTGATCTGTCAATAGATGTCGACGCTGATGGGACTGTCACTATAACGGGTGGAGAGTGTCCCTATATCGCCACAGTGGAGAATCAGGAAATAGCAACAGCTTCGGTAACAGATGACAAAATCGTTGTAAAGGGTTTAAAAGCCGGCACAACCTCTATTACAGTCACCGATAAAAACAAGAAAACAGGTACTATCTCCGTTACAGTAAAGTAAAAAAAACGCGAACCCTTATTGGCTCGGTAGAAACGGATGTCATATAACCGTTTCTCCCGAGCCATTTTTATAAATCGAAGGTCTGGAACAATCAGAATGGAGTTGAAACCACGTAGTCAGTCACCGTGGGCGCAAACTCTATGGTGTCTACAGAGTAGGTGGAGTTAATCTCCACCTTGTAAATGTAGGAATAACCTTGGCGCCATTCCGTAACGGCGGGCGTCGACAGCGGGAAGACCATCCTTCCACACTCTGAATGAGCCACAAGAAGATAATCGGGGGTATGCTCGTTAGGCCACACCTTCTCGCCTGTCAATTTGTCTTTTACCACACAATCGATCTGCATATAACTTCCGGAAAAACCAGCTTCGCTTGAATAAGTAAGCGGTGACAAAGGCTGAGGTATGAAGAAAGACATATTCAGATTCCCCTCCGTTAAGTCACGTGGAGTTATGGAAAGCAAGGAAGGAGAAGTATCAAGATCACTATAATAGACAAGCACATTCTTGGGGTCAGAAAGATTGCCCCAGGTACCATCTCCCGTGCTGTCAGAAGTATCCGCTTCCGGGAGAGAGAAGTCTCCCCACAAAGAAATATTGTTAAGCGAGACATGATATACCTCGATCAAATATCTATTGCTTGTGCTCGAAAGCATCAAAGCAACCTTGCTCATTGCATGCCGGAAAGTAAGGGCAACCGGGGCAGGGCTCTCAACCTGATCAAGTGCGACAGCATACAGGAGATCTATGCCCCCGCACTCCACTTTGCTTATTGAGTTAGAACCATCTGACGGTTTTTCATTATTTGCCACAGTCTCCGGGCAGACGGCATAGAAATCAACCGGCAATGCAGGCCAATATACCAATGGAGAATATGTCCAGGAACCGCCGTCCCGACTCACGGTCACTCCGTTCATGACCACGGAAGAATTAGTGAAGGCATAAACCACGAAACTATCAAGGGTTGCCGTAGTTGTGGATGCCGCACGCGACGACTTCGGAGCCGTGGCATAAAATCCGATCTTCCCTGACGAAGAAGCCGGAACAGGATCAGTGTCATTCGAGCATGAAGTCGCCAGCAAGGGGACGATCATTATTAATATGAGAAATACCTTTTTCATAGCCAATCAACTTTAGCGGTAAGACATCAGGGGACATTGCGTCGATATGGGACTATATACCCCTTATTATCTGAACGGATAATCATGTGCCGAGGTTCACTATGACCGTTGTCCATCCGGCAACGGTTGGATCAAACGCTCCGGGAGTAGAAGGTGGAGGAGCGAATGGAAGATATATTGAATCAATCACAATCTCCACATGCATTGGATCCTGGGAAGACACCACCCTGTCAGTGACATCAAATGTATGACACACCAGACGGCTGTCTGAAAGAAGGAAATAGAGCCGGAGTTCGTTGGAGATTTTGCGATGGAAGGGGAGACCGAATGTATTGAACCCGGCAACAACCGTCGAATCTGGAGCAATATGTGGCGAGAAACATACTTTAGCCGCGTTTTCCGAAGAAATTCCCTCATACAGGTTAATTCCGTCTGCCATTCCGGAGATCAAACCCTTCATGGCTGCGACACCCTGCAGGTTGTCTACGTGTAGCACCTTAACAATATATTCCGGTGTGATCTGACGTGGCATCGTCTTGAGAAGATATGACCCTTTTCCTCCCGCGACAGTGTCACCCGAAGAATACTCCACTCCCTCGCTCCCGACGCAGACCTCACGAACTGAAGCCGACCACATCATGTCGGGCGTTTCAAAGACTTCGATGTCATGGTCATCAAAATTAATTTTCTCTGAAGAAGTTGTCACGAAAGGCATTCCGCCTGCCATATTCTTGAAAACTATGTCGGAGGTGTCATCGTTAAACATGACGAACCCATATTCTCCGGGAGGAAGAGAAACTTTCCCTGCATCAATTCCCGGGAAATCAAACCTCCATGGAGTGCCGACATCTTTCCGGAAGAACATGTATGCCATGCCTTCAGGAGCGGCGCCGCGAGCGTATTCCCAATCGTTTTCTATAAAGATATCCACTTCATCTAAGTCGCAAGGGGGCGCATCCTCATAGATACATGAGCAAAGGGCAGCCATGAATATGGATGCCACCGGGAAAAGGAATCTATGTGAATATCGGATCATCGCATGCCGGGATAAGGAATAATGATTGAGACAACATGGACTCATTGTGATAACAAACGCCTTTTTCAAAAGTTCTTTGAAGAGTACGCTCCCAACGGCAATGAGTCAAATATCAGATAAGTACGAACTATATTATCAACGTTGAATCAGACCATCCCAAAAAACATGTGCATAATAAAAACGGGAAGCATCCCAAAAGTTTTATATAATTCACTTTTGGGATGCTTCTCAACAAAACCTTTTTATTGAAACATTATAATTCTCTCACCATTTGTTGGTCTGGTAGAACCTGAGAATCTTGGCGCGGAGCAAATATTCATAATGAGCCTGTATCCGCGAGATTTCTGTTTTATAAAGATTATTCTTAGCCTGTTCGTAGTCTGCCTGAGTGGCACGTCCAAGATCGAAGCGCTCGCGTGTGGATTCAAACGAGAGATTCGTCTTCTCCAGCGTATTCTCAGATGTAAGATAACGGTCGCGTGCACCCTTTGCCTGATAATATGCAAGCTGAATATCCTTATAAAGATCTGTTTCCCTCTGTTCAAGCGTCAACTCGGCATTCAGTTTCTGAAGTTTTGCACGTCGTATGCTGTTTCGGGTGTTGAAAGCGTCAAAAATCGGGATTCTTAATGAAAAACCGAGATAAGTGGAATAGTTGTTCTTCATCTGCTTGCCGAATTTCTCGCTTGGCATACCGCTGACAGTGTAATAGCTTGATCCCAAACCGGCATTGAAACTTAACGTCGGGATATAGCCGGTCTTGGCAAGTCCGATATTTTCATTGGCAACCTTCACTGCCTGACGGGCACCCAGGAGAGTATTGTTAAGTCCCATTGCTGAAGCATAGACTTCATCCGGACCCGGAATCAACGGATCCTCGTCTTCCAAAGGGACAACGTCAAACCCTTCAGCAGAAGGGAGCTGCAGCATATTTGCAAGATTCACGAGCGCGGTCTGAATCTCATTGTCGGATGTGACTATCTGAAGCTGGTCTTGCGCAGCTACCGCCTCAAGATCGTATAAAGTCGCCTCGGCAACCTTGCCGGATTCAATCAATGCTTTCTGTCGTTCCACCTGAAATGCCGAAAGTTCTGCCTGAGAACGCGCGCTTTTGGCAACCTCCTTGCAATAAAGCACCTGTAGATATTGCGACATTATATTAAGCGCGATATTATCTTTCGTCGACTCGTTTTCCAACACATATTGTTGAAGCGAAAGTTCGGCTATCTCCACCCTTCGATAGGCTGCCGTACCTTGGAAAAGGGGGAGACTCATGCCTACACTCCACGATGTGCTGGAGGTGTTGCGGTTGGCATAAGTGTTTTCTGACGTAAGACCCCTGCCAAAGTTCATGGATTCAGATGCAGAAGCGTCAAGAGTAGGAAGATAACGGTCTTGCGCCTCCTTGATTGCATATTCCCCCTCCTTTATCCTGAGATCTTGCTGCTTGACACTGATATTATGTGAGAGGGCATACGATATGCAACTGTCGAGCGACCATGTTTCCGCTACTGCTGAAACAGGGATCAAAGCCATCGCCGCAGACAAGATCATGTAATGAAATCTTTTCATGAGAGCCAATATTTATTCCTTCTCAATATTTCCTCTAAGAGGAGTTTTCTTGGTGAGATCTCCTGATTTCACCTCAACCATAAGTCCGTTTGACAGACCCACCTTAATTTCTTTTTTCTCAAACACCTGTTTAGGCACTGAGTCGGTCATGACGTAGACGTATGCCTTATCCCCTTCATATTCAACCACGCTTTCAGGTACAGAAAGCACACTGTCGGCTCTATCCAGAATCACACTCGCGTTAGCGCTGTAGCCGGCACGCAGATTCGCACTTTCAGCCTCTGAAAGTGCCGCCTTAACTTCAAAGGTGTTTGCTCCGTTGTCGTCGGAAGCCATCGGCGCTATCTTCTCGATAACGGCAGGATAGTCTGAATTTGCCACAGCACCCACAGAAATCCTCACGTTCATTCCCTCTTTTAAGAGATCCACCTCCGTCTCATCAACTTTACCCTTGAAGATAAGGTCTGTCATATCGGCAACTTTGGCTATGGTGGTACCATCGTTGAATGTATTAGCCTGGATTACGGAAGAACCGACTTTTACCGGAACTTCAAGAACCACACCCGTCACGGTAGAACGTACGAGAGTGTTTGAGCCTTGCGCATTAGCCGCCGACACACCGTCGCGCACAATCGTCAGCTGATCTTTAGCCTGCTCGAGATCCTTGCGTGCGCGTTCAAGCGCCGCCTCATCAGTCTCGTATTTTTCCCGACTTTCATATTTCTTTTCATACAGCTGTCTGGTTCTGTTGAAAGTCCTTTCCGCCTCCTTCAAGGCAATCTCAGCCACCGCCACACGGTTTTCTGCCGAAGATAATTGGGATTCTTCAGGAATCACTTTGATTTTTGCAATGATATCGCCATTGTTTACATGATCGCCAGCCTCAACGAGAATTTCACTGATAATGCCGGAAATCTGAGGTTTGATATCGATTTCGTCACGCGGCTCAATCTTTCCGGTGAGGACAGTGGTCCGTTCTATCGATTCTGTAGACGGATAACGAAGGGAATATACATCTTCTTTCCCTTTTGAATTTTGATAAAGATAGAAGAAAGTGCCGATGAAGACCGCACACACGATCACTATCAACAGGATTTTGAAAAACTTTTTCATCTTATTTTTGGGTATTTATATTTTTCGAGTTGTGAGTTCTGAGTTGTGAGAGATGAGTTGTGAGTTGTGAGAGATGAGTTCTGAGAGATCCATTACTGCGTAGCCGATTATGCATTATGAATTATGCATTATGAATTGAATAAATCATTTATCATTAATAGCTTCAACAGGTTTGATTCTCATAGCTTTTATCGAAGGGATAAGTCCTGCAAGGGTACCCAAAAGCACGAAGAGACCTAAAATGCCTATCGCTATAGTAAAGCTCATCTGGAATCTCGCCTCACTCACGGCATCTGCAGGATTGTTCATTTGTTGGAGCACTGCAAGCACAATCGTGGCAAAGCAGATTCCTCCTAAACCGGCAACGACTGTCAAGGCAATTCCTTCACTCAACACCTGAATGATTATGTCGCGTGGCTTTGCACCTATCGCACGCCTGATCCCTATTTCCTGCGTACGCTCCTTTACAATGACCCACATGATATTGCCGATGCCGATCACGCCTGCAAGCAGTGTTGAAAGCCCGATAAACCATGCAAGAAGGTCCACCCCGGTAAAAAGCATGTCGACCTGCTCAAACATCTCCGCAATATTGATTATCCATGATGCACCCTTGTCGTCAGGATGGATACCATGCCGCCTATATACTATAGACTGCATTTTGGGAAGCAGGTCTGAGAGGTTTGCATTGGGCTTCCCGGTGACAAGGAGGAAATCTATTATATCGCCATACCCGTTAGCCCTTCGGAATGTGCTGGATGGGATTATCACTGCCTCGTCAAGACTTCCGTTGATTTTCACCTCCGAGACATCGCCTGTCACCCCTATAACGGAATAAGCTGTGCCTCCAACATCCACCACTTTCCCGATCGGATCAGCTCCGTCAGGGAAAAGTTGCGTCGCCACCTTCTTTCCAATCACCGCCACTCTCCGCTCACCCATCACGTCTGCCTCATTCACGAAACGTCCGGAATAAAGTTTCGGGAGAACTATCTTTGTGTAGTCAGGTCCGGCACCTAAAAGCTGTCCCGAGAACGAGTTCCTGCCATATTTTATACTTTTACCCCCTGCATTGAATGATGGGACAACAGCCTCAAATTCAGGGAAGGATTCTCTGACAAGCTCCACATCGGTCATATCCATCTGCCATGCGCGTCCTTTCTGATAACCTTTATAGGGCATAGACGTTCGGTTGGCGACCATTCCTCCGGTATTGGTTGCGAACCCGGCAAAATTTCTCTTCAATAGATCTTCTCCTCCCCGGGCTCCTCCCGTAAGCATCGCGAGCATCGCAACTCCCCAGAATATGCCGAATCCTGTGAGAAATGTACGGGTCTTGTTGCGCATCAATGTCGCGCCGATCTCTTTCCAGTTTTCTATGTCGAAAATAGTAAGTTTCATGATCCGATATGGTTTATTCGTCGCGCAAGGCTTCTACCGGTTTAACTTTTAATGCTTTAAGTGCAGGAAATAATCCGGCTACCGCCCCCGACACGACAAGGACAGCCATAACCTCGAGGGCTATTGCAATACTCACTGTAGGATTGGTCAGCGGACCGTCGGGACCGATAAGATACGAGATAATCTGAGTCACCACCATGCCGAACACAATTCCAAGATAACCGAAGAGCAAAGTAATACCGACTGCTTCCGCTATCACCTGAATCAAAATTTTACGTGGTTTGGCACCGATTGCCCTTCTTATTCCGATTTCGTGAGTGCGTTCCCTCACCGTCACAAACATGATATTACTGATCCCGACAATGCCGGTTAGGAGTGTCAGTATTCCCAGCACCCACACGCTTGTGTCGAGTATCACCATCGCCTGACCGGCTTTAAGGCTGTTCGTGAAATAGTTCGATATGTAGACGGCATTTTCATCATCCGGATCAAAATTATGTACTGAAGACAACGTGTTGCGGATGCCGGTTTCGGCAGAATTGCCATCTTCTTCAGTCTTTACATCCTTCAATGACACGGAAAGTGTTCCGAGATCTTCCTTGTCTGCCGCAAGCATCCTTGCCGTGGTGAAAGGGATATACATGCTTCTGTTCCATTCACTTTCATACACGCCTACAACTTTAAACGAAATCCCCTGACATTCAACACGCCCCCCGAGAGCATTTTTACCATCCGGCGGAAACAACTGCTCGGCATAATATTGAGGGATCACAATCACCTTTGCTTTCTCATTCAAATCACGATCCGTAATAAAGCGACCCTGGTTCAGGTTGTCTATCCTTTGCACACTTCTCTCTGAAGGGAACACTCCCTCATATCCACTGGAAACTTTTGCTTTAGGTGTGGAGACACTACTGCTCCCGTAAAGCTTTGATGTCACCTCTCCCACATATTTAGAATTTTGAGCAGGAATAATCTTCATGTCCTCACTTTTAAGTTTGACCAGACGACCTTCCCGGTTTCCATTATATGGTTTGGAGGTTCTTCCACTGAACACCCGGATAAGCGCCATGTTGCGGCTCATCATGTTTTCAGTAAAATTGTTTGTGACACCCCTTGCCATACTCAAAAGAACGATGAGCATGAAGACGCCCCAGGTGACCGCAATACCTGTCAAGGCTGTGCGCAACTTGTTTGTGCGCATAGTCTGCCATATTTCTCTACAAAGATCTAACATTGGCACACTGCATTTTGAGGCACTTCCATATCTCCGGGCACAATCAGCCCGTCTGATATACGTATCAGACGGTTTGTCTGCTTTGCAACTCCGGGATCATGAGTGACTATGATGATTGTCTTCCCTTCTTTCTCGTTCAGTTCGCGAAATATGCCCATCACGTCGTGAGAGGTCTTGCTGTCGAGCGCACCGGTAGGTTCGTCGGCGAGTATGATTGAAGGATTGGTGATCATGGCGCGTGCAATAGCCACACGCTGTTTCTGACCGCCCGAGAGTTCTCCGGGAAGATGATGAGCCCTGTCGGCAAGCCCCATCCGTTCAAGCTGTTCCATGGCAAGCTTATTGCGTTTCTTGCGTGAAACCCCTTGATAAAAAAGTGGTAAAGCCACATTTTCAACCGCATCCTTATAGTTGATAAGATTAAAAGATTGAAACACAAACCCTATCATCTTATTGCGATATTCCGCAGCCCTGTTCTCACTCAAGTTCTTTATTAATTTGCCGTCAATATAATATTCTCCCGAATCATAGTTGTCAAGAATTCCCAGAATATTAAGCAATGTTGATTTCCCGGAACCTGAGGCACCCATTATAGAGACAAGCTCTCCTTTATAGACATCGAGGTTTATCCCTTTCAGCACGTGAAGAGGAACTGCCCCGTCATAAGTCTTGTTGACGTCTCTGAGACGTATCATTTCTTCGTTCATGACCTCGGATTATTTACAAGGTTGTTAAACTGATAAAACATTGTATAAAACAATATTTTAACGCTACCGCCCATTTGTTATTACATTATTTCCTCTATTTTGCGTTTTTAAGTACAAAATGTAAGATTCTTTTCCTAAAGACGAATTTTATTCTAAAAAGTTACATTTTCCACTTGCAAACTTTAATTATCACTCTCATTATAGTGTATTAGGATATTAATACACTGCAAAGGTAGTCTAAATTTATTATTCTCCAAAATTTTTGAATATATTTTTTCAAAAAATCTATTTTTTATTCAAGCAAGTTGTGTGCACTATGGAGGAGATTAACCTCGCCACGATCATTCGTCATGCATCTACGCCATATAGATTGTCGAGACTACTTCAAACCGGACGTACGTCATATTAAGATAATTTCTCTCTTGACTTTCTTTTACAAAGAGGGTTAAAATTAGTTTTTTTATGTACCTTTGCACCCAAATTTATATTGAATTGTCAAGCTTATCTTCAGGTTTTATGTCAATCAATGATATAATCTATTATAAATTAAACCATCAGTGCTATTCATGTAAACGTTTCAATAGTCACCCTGAATATTTTATAGGACAACTTCAGTTATAGATACCTTCATAAATGCACGCAATGTGTCTATAAGATTAAACGGGGAGCTAATGATAATATCCATGACGGAAGATTGAGCGAGACATAATTCAGATATAAAGCACCGGGGAAACCAATTTCCACAAAAACTGGATAAAACTTTTACATAAAAATTATTTAGTGTATTTGATTTACAAAACCACAAACAACTTAAATAAACCAATTTTTTAGCAACATTAATAATCATCGATTATGTTTAAAACCATATTACAGATGCTTATTATTGCTTCCTGCGCATTCTATCCACTACGAATAAAGGGAAGCACATTGTCGGAAAGCGAAGCAAAAGATTTGGCTTCCGACTTTTTCAAGACAGCGTCAATCGAGAGATTGGCAAACAGAGAGGCATGGGAACTTGCCTATGTGGCAGACAAATCCGGCAAACCCTCTTATTATGTGTTTAACGCTTCAGACAAAAAAGGATTCGTAATTATCTCCGCAGACGATTCCTCTTTATCTGTGATGGGCTACTCCACCACATCAACATGGCGACAACAAAGTGTGCCGGAGGCGGCTCAAGCTCTTCTTGAGAACGGAAACATTTATCAGACGCCAACATCCTGGGGAATGCTCACAAGAAGCTCTGGCCTTGCCCAGAAAATCCTTTCAACCCCAACATGGAGTCAGGAAGCTCCATTCAACGGCATGATACCCAACCGTCCGCTCGTAGGATGTGTGGGCACAGCCCTGGCTGAAATCCTTAAATATCATAAATTCCCGGCAAAACGTCCTCAATCGCTTGTAAAAGATGGAGAACCTACGGCATACGACTGGGACAATATGCGTGACGACAACTACCGTAATGGCTATACTGCAGCTGAAGGCGATGCGGTTGCAACACTTGTGGCTGACGCGGCAACAGCCATCGGCACAGATTTCGGGATGTCGAGCTCAAGCGCTTTTGAGGTGAAAGTCCCTTCAGCACTCATAAGCATGTTTGGATATGATGCCGGAGTGTCTTACAAAAAAGGTAGCGAAATGGATAAAGAATCCTGGGATGCCCTTATAATAAATGAAATCGACGAGAACAGACCGGTCCTTTATTGCGGGCAAGATGTGTCGGTGGGACATGCGTTCGTTTGCGACGGTTATGAAATGCACGGTCCTACGGCATATTTCCATATCAACTGGGGCTGGGGAGGAGCAGCAGACGGGTTCTATGCATCTGACGCTCTCAATCCTACGGTTAGCAATTCTTATGCGTTCAACAATCTGACAACAATCGTTTATAATATCAAGCCGGCATCTTCATCCGACGAATGGTCGCCCATTCATATCACAAGCGACGAACGTCAGATCGGAATCACCATCGACACTTCCGACATCAACCCCGGATCTACATATTCGGTGAGGGCAGGTGCCTTGAAAAATATTTCCAACAATAATTTCTCGGGAACTCTCGCCGTTGCTCTTTTCAATTCCGACGGTTCTTTAAAACAACTTCTAAGCGAAGGTAAAAATATCAATATAGCGTCTCTAAATATATTGAAATATACAGATATCTCATTCACTGTACCTTCTGACGCCACAATTTCCGACAATGACGTGGTCCGCCTCGTCACAAAAGAAACAAATTCAGAGAAATGGCTCAAAGTAGCCAACGACTTGATGACAACAGGGGAAATACGAGCAAAAGGGAATGATGTACCTTACTTCAATATCAATATCCCGGCGTCGGTCGATGGAGTAGAGATCACAACGCCCGCCAATCAAGTGATCAAAGGTAGAGATTTCTCATTTAAAGTCGTATCCTTATCTCCGGAAAATGTGGTTACGGTAAAAGCTAACGGCTTTATCCTTTCTCCCGAGCCCGACAATTCTTACAGGCTCACTAATGTTGTAGAAAATCAGGAAATCTCAATCTTAGTCCAAAACGCCGCAGATGTGGTCTACAAACGGAATATCTGGGTGCAGTCAGGCAAGCTATCGCAGATTATCAGTGAGACAGAATCTGCCACGATAAAAGATCTTACACTCTACGGAACCATAAACGCCGAAGACTTCTCTTTCATCCGTGAGAAAATGAAGCTCTCCCGCCTCGACTTATCATCTGCAAGCATAACTGCAAGCGGAGCCGACCCTGCCAACGCAATTCCCGCAAAAGCTCTGAAAGGATGCAGTTCTCTGACTCAGATAATACTTCCGAAAAATATCAACACTCTCAAAAACGGATGCTTCAGCTATTCTGGCCTTACATCTGTGGAAATACCAGCTTCTGTAACAACTATTGAGTATAACATATTCCTCGGTTGTGATGCCTTGCATGAAGTCATAGCTCGACGTCCCTCCCCTACATGGATAAACTGGTGTGTATTCCAAGGGACTCCCAAAACAAAGCTGATAGTGCCAGTCGGGGCATCTGAAGCATACCGCAACAAAGACTACTGGAAAGAATTTAAAGAAATCATCGAAGAGAATCCTGTCGACCCGCAATCTTACAGTGTGATGCTTCAGGATTCACCGGGAATAAGATTTATTCCAATTTCCGAAACAACAGAAACCGCACCCGGGTCTCAATATCAATTTAAAATAGAGACCGAAGATTCCTATGGGGATGACATAGTTGAAATATATGCCAACAACAACCGGATCTATCCTGATCAAGACGGAGTGTTCAAAACGGTGATCAACGCCAATACTCTTATTCATGTGGATTTCCGTAAGCCTGACTCCGCAGGTGCAGATTCCCCGTGGAAAATCACCGGCGCAGCCGGAGGGGTTGGATTGGTGACAGACCTCGTGAATGTGGTAGCCGGGAAATCCTTTACTATCCGTGCGAACGCATTGGCAATCCCCTCAGATAACGCAGATGCATATTACTGCGCCGCTCTTACTGATAAAAACGGTGCGATAAAAGAACTTATCTCCCCGATAGTATACAACAGCATATATAATTTCGGCAATCTTCCTGCTAATTTCACCTGCCAGGTGAAAGAATCCACTGTCCGTGAAGGCAACCTTGTTCGTATTGTCACTTCTGTCGACAAGAAAAAATGGAACCTTGTAAACGCCGACAACGATACAATCAACGACCATATTGACGCCATAGGCAATCGTGTGGTCTACCACAATATCAATATGCCAGAAAAGGTTGAAGGAGCTGCGATAGAAGGTGGTGCGACACGTGTTGTGAGAGGCATGCCGTTCTCTATGAAAGTGACTCCGGTATCAGTCGACGACCGCATAACCATTGCCATAAACGGTATCAATACAATAGTGGAAGCCCCTATAGCCAATATTTCAATACCGGCGGTTGTGGAGGATATGGAAATTGCTATCCAAGTAAACCCTATGGGATCTGACGCATACACCATGGTCAATGTGAAAGAAGGCGAGTTGGATGCAAAAATAGCCCAATGTCCATCCAGACTGAAAATAATAGGGGTGATGAGATCGGAAGATTTCAACGCCTTGCGCAAACACGCTTCGACTATCGTAGACCTTGATCTTGCCGATCTGACAATCAAAGGCGCGGGAGATCTTGCCAATGCTATTCCCTCCAGCGCATTCGCATCTACTGAGACAACCGAGACAGCACTTCAAACTATTATTCTACCCTCAAATCTCGTGAATATTGAGGAGAACGCGTTCTATCGTTGCACGGCACTGAAAGAAATCACAATTCCTGCTACAGTGACATATGTTGGAGCAGGGGCATTTTCAACATGTTCCGCTTTAAATAAAATAATAATGAACGGGGCAAAACCGCCGGTAACCGGCAACATGAATCCTTTCCCCGACAATTCGTCACAGATAACTCTCGAAGTCCCGGAAGGTGCCGAACAATATTACCAACAGGCAAGCTTCTGGAACTCTCTCGGACTTTCAACCTCCGAACCATTCTACAATATCCAGATAGATCCGGAACGCTCATTCAACTATAATGAGTATTTCACGCTCACAAAAATCCCCAAAATGAATACCACAGTCAATGTAGGCTTGCCAAACAGCACCAAGTCTACAAATCCGGTGCGCAGGCCGAATGTGGCATTCAGGGTATATGACAACGATTATGAAGTGACATATTATACCTATGGCGGTTCGTCTTATTCATCCGTGAGATACGGACAACACGGTGTGATCTTTGATCCAAGCTATTCCGAAACATCAAGGAGATATCCTCAGGATCATGTGATCAAGGTAGTATTCCATTATCCCATCAATTTCAAACTTCCATCTAACATAAGCGCGGAGTTTGTTGATGTGAATGAGGAAAATGTGTGGAAAGAAGTCTGGATGGAACTTTTTGTAGAGGGCTCCGAACAGCGTCCCACACTCTATAAAGAAGGGGAAGATTATAAATTCAGACTTAATTCAGAATCCGATAATCTTGACATAAATGTCAAGTCGGTCAGCAAAATAATGACAAAAGTAGGAAATTCTCCTGAATATAAGACTGTTGAAACCAATCTTATCCCCGATGAAAACGGATTGTATGTGATTAGCAACCTTCAGGGAGACACTCAAATAGAAATCACTGCTTCTCCCCGGATAAGCGATGGATCTCTGCTCTCTGCTGAAGAAATTTCGCTCGTAAGCAATGAGGCGGCAAAAACTATCTCCGATATCTCCATCACCGGCACATTGGATGAGACTGCATTCTCTGAAATCCGAGAGAAATTCGTTTCGCTTGAATCAATCAATATGTCAGGACTCGAAAATGACATAATTCCCGCAAACGCATTATCCGGAATGACTCAGCTCAGGGATATAGTTATCCCCGGAAATGTCAAAACAATAGGCGACAACGCTTTTGCCGGCTGTTCAAATCTCGGAACAATCACTCTTCCAGGAGTGTCAAGCATTGGAGACGGTGCTTTCGACGGCTGCTCGTCTCTTACAAGCATAACCATTCTCGGAGTATCGTCAGACAACGACAAGACTGACACATCGACAAGATCCTCCGCAAACGCACGCATAGCGGCTGATTCTTTCATCGGCATCAATCCCAACTGCCTGATATATCTTCCGGAAAATTGGTCGGAAGATTTGAGCGGTATTAAAAATGTAATCATAAATAAATCCGGAGCACGTGTTGCAACAGGCGACATCGAACTTTCAGGCAACTATCCTTTCGAAGCCCCTGCAAGTTTCAGTCTTGCCGACCATAGTATCTCGCTCTCTATAGACATCCCCGGAAGCACAAAAACAGTGGGCGGTGGCTGGAAAGGAATAATTTTGCCGTTTACTCCTGACGAAATCGTGTATGGCGAAGACTTTACTCCACGTGGAGAAAAAGTCCTGAATATTATGTCTTTCTCTGGCGAATCTGACTCAAGTCTTTCTCCTGCTGAAAATATTGTAGCCAATACTCCATATTTCGCCAACATGCATGCTCCCTTCGAAAGCATGTCTGTAACTTTCTCTGCAAAAGGGAAGTCAACAGGCGATCAACTCGAATATGATATCACGACATCCCCACAGCCGGAAGAATTGAAAGCCACCGGATCAGGATTCACCCTCTACGGGTCGTTCAACGGGAAATCTGTTCAAAGCTCTCCATATCTCATAAACGATGACGGAAGCGCGCTATCAAAGGCAGTTGAATCTTCGTCAGCAGTTGCTCCATTCTCCGTATATGCATGTGCGGACGACGTCTCCTCGCCTGCTGTATTAAATATCGGAAGCCATCCCCTTTGGGTGTTCGATCCTAAAAGTTCAAGAGAATCCGGCTCAAAACTTTACAGATCCGAACTTATAGATCTTACTTCTCAGACTAAAGGAGCCTCTATATATTTCACCACTGACGGCACAGATCCCACAGATAGCGATACCAGGCAGATATATGCTTCTCCCATATCTATCGCGGATGAGTCCGTTCTTTTACATGCAGTGGCAGAATGTGAAGGCAATTTTTCCGATCCGGTAGAACTTGAATATGGACTGAAGAAAACAAACGTGACAAGGAATCTTGAAGAGGGATGGAACTGGATTTCTCACAATGTCGAGAATGACATTCCCGTTGCTTCCGTCATAAGCGACAATGTCTCAAGAATACTCTCTCAGTCTGAAGAGGCCATACGCGACCCCCAGTCAGGATTTGTCGGAAATCTTGAAAACCTTCATCCTCTTGAGGCTTACAAAGTGATGACCTCAGGTGAAGACACTCAGATATCTATCTCAGGAATATCTTTCGACCCTGCTACAAAAGTGAAACTTCACAAGGGCTGGAACTGGATCGGATGTCATTCAGAAAATGATGCTTTCCCGATTACTGATATGTTTGCCAATCTTGAAATTGAGGAAGGAGACATGATAGTAGGCAGGGAAGGGTTCTCTCAGGTTGATGCGGAAGGCAACTGGGTAGGGAATCTTTCACAACTCCTTTTGGGACACGGATATATGTATCTCAGCGGGTCAAACAAAGAATTCACATACAATACTTTGAGTTCTGACAATGCAACGCAAGCCACCTCAGATGAAGCAGAGCAGGTATGGAAAATAAATAGAGGCGCATATCCTTCAGTCATGCCTGTCACTTCCTGTCTGGAAACGGAAGACGGTATTCCGGCTTCCGAAGGAGAATATGTGATTGGGGCTTTCTGCGGAGACGAATGTCGCGGCATCGGTGTGCCTGTAGATAGACTGACAATGATTAGTGTCTTCGGAAATCCTGGAGACCTCATTTCGTTCAGAGTAATATCAAATAAAACAGGCGACGAATATATCCTCAACCGGACCATCACATTCTCAGAAGATCCTGCAGGATCTCTTAAAGAGCCGTTGGCATTAACTATAGATTCTTCATCGGTAGGAAATGTCTACGGAGGGGAATACAATGTCTCTGTTGAAAACGGATCGCTTGTCATAAGCGGTGATACAAGTGCCATAGATCGTGTGGAGATCTACGATATGTGTGGGATGAAGGAACATTCTTTATCTGCGCCAAATGGTTCGTCAATCAGTGTAGACGGTCTTCCGTCGGGCATACATGTGATTTTGATCTACTCCGGCACTCACAGGACAAGCAGAAAAATCGAAATAAAATAAAAACTTCAAACTTAAGGTAACCTTTAAAAGCTGAAGTGACCCCTAAAAGTTGGACAGGTTAAACATTATCTTGTTATAGAAAGAGTTCGGTATTGCACCGGACTCTTTCCTTTTAACCTGGATTTGATTCTTTTATTGTTATAATTTTCTATATATTCCTCTAAAGCCCTTATAAAGGCTTCGGGCGAATCAAAAATTTCGGCATATTGGAGTTCTAATTTCATAATGCCGAAGAAGTTCTCCGCCATTGCATTGTCAAGACAATTCTCTTTTTGTGACATACTTTGAGTTATATGATATTTTTTCAAGGGCTGCCTGTATCCAAAATGTTGGTATTGCCAGCCTTGATCGGAGTGGATTATCAGACCATCAAGATTGTCATATTTTGCAAAAGCCTTGTCAAGCATATCATATATTTGCTCTAAATTAGGAGATTTAGAGATGTTATAGGATATTATTTCTCCATTGAACATATCAAGTATAGGTGAGAGATATAGTTTGGCAGTTCCGATGTTTATTTGGGTGACATCGGTTGCCCATTTCTGATTGGGTGCTGTGGCAACAAAGTCCATGTTTATTATATTTGGGGCAATCTTACCGACGTCGTCCTTATACGAACGATAACGGACCTTGCGTATCTGGCTTTTAAGACACATGGAGTTCATTAATCGTTGCACCGTCTTGTGATTGATTATAAATCCGCAATTGCGCATCTCTGCAGTGACACGGCGATAACCATATCGACCCTTATGCTCATGAAAAATAGATTTAATATTCTCTTTTTCTATGACATATTTATCCTTGGTCTTTAGTCGCTTAAGATGGTAATAAAACACGGAGCGAGCCATCTTTCTTAACTCAAGCAATAAGTCAAGAGGGTATTCTGACCTTAGTTCGTCGATGGCTTTTGCCCATTGAGACGTGCTCGGGCTTCTTCTTTCTCGACTAAAGCCCTCACTTTTTTTAGCAGCGCGTTCTCAGCCTTCAGACGTAGGTTCTCCGCCTGAAGTTTCTCAAGTTCTGTCTGTGGTTCTTTCTTCCTTGGTCGTGCCATTGTTCCTTTGAGCGGACGGTCCTTCGGCCTTATTTCATGGAGGATGGAGTAGCCATGGCTTCGAGCTTGACGCACCCATCGTTCAAGAGCTGTGCGGCTGACTCGGGAGTCCACAACAATCTGAGACAAAGTTACGACTTTTTCCAGTACCAGCCTAACCAATCTTTCTTTTAATTCTCCTGAAGCCTTGATATTGGGCTGTTTTTTTAACCCATCTTGACCATATTTGTCATATTTTCTAACCCACTCCATAATTTTGGTTTCGTGGAGTGAATATTCACGTGAAAACGTACGTATCGGCTTTCCCTCTTTTGCCTGAAGTACTACATTCAGGCGTTCTTCAAAACTTCGTGCCATGAAAAAGACCCCTAAAAGTTATTTGTCTAACTTTTAGGGGTCGGTTCATTATTGACCCTATATAGGGACATGCCTTTGGCATGTTAAATTAAGATTTTGATTATCATACACAGCATCGCAAAGCGATGTCCCTACATTATATCAAACGTCAATCACGTTGCAGCCTTTTTGTCTCATAAATCTTGATTCAGAAAGAATATTTCACCGTGAAGAGCGTCTCAAGTCCCCTGAGCCGAAGCACATCGGTGTAGACTGCCATGTCCGAAATATCTGCTATTATTAGTTTCCTTCTGTCCGTAAGATTACTTAGTCTCGCTTCAAACTGCCATCGCTTTACAGAATAACGTGCCGACGCATCCAGAAAAAAAGATTTGAAATAATCCCCGTCATACTGTTGATTAGCAGAGAACCATGGCAACAACTTTATCTCAAGACCTCTGACGGGATGTACAGCCACGGGCGAAGAGACTTTCCAGTTATGCAGCTTTCCATTCCTTGTCCCCGGCGCGTTGAAACTGCTTCTGTTAATATTCCATACAGCAATGGGGTCTATACTAAGTTTCTTCCCTATCATCTCCAAAGTGGCACTTGCCTCTACATTCCAACTATCGTTGGATAGAGAATATTCCTTGCCGTTTCTTATCGTCTTACCATACAATCTTGTATTCTCCACATTAAGTTTTAATGTGGACCTCCCCACCAGCTTGGAGACATTCAAAACTCCTTGAACCACAGTCCTGCCGTTTTTGTGCGCAACCGCTTCTATTTCTTCAGATTCCTCCGAGACGGTCTTTGACATAATGAGTCCCGACCTACTCCTGCGCGCCATCAGTCTGACACTCCCGAAAAAACCATTCAATGCATCGCGGTATTCAGCAAACAGTGTGCCGTTCCATGAAGAGGAACTGGAAAGGGCACCGGTTCCCCTGACAGACTTCTGACGATAGCTGGAATATACGGGAGCAAGAATAAAATCACCGATATCTCCTGATGATTCCGACCGTCCTAATGACATATTCATCTTCAAAGAGTTTGAAACAGCATAGTTCAAACGAACCCTTAATCCAGGATTCACTCTCATGTTATTAAACCTGCCGTTTTCAAATCTTTCAGGATCAAGCCTGGAGATGCCCAGATATTTTAATTGAACCGGGACATCCACTCGCAAAACTATCTTTGACGAAGTGAGCTGCCAATAAGGACCCAGGTCTACCTGAACCTTGTCTCCCCTCTGTCGGTTAATGTCATTTCTGATACCGTTCCCATTTATAATATTATATGAATCAAGGCCCGTGTGGCGTGTCCCAATGCTGAGGTCTATGCCGAGAATCGAATGTCTGCCTGCCGAAAACGAAAACGATGTGTTATGATACGTAGCCATTACCGATGAGGCTGCCTGTTGATGCACCATGGTCAAACCATGCGCATCTTCTGCATCAAGGATATTGTCAGGCACTGACGAATATGCCACACGGCTTGACAACTGCCAGACTGTACTTTTCTTTCTTACGATTAATGAAAGATTATTGGACAATGAAAACTGTTTAAGATGAATGGACTGACCGACATCGGGGGGAGGATTATTCAACAGTCGCGCACTGCCGTTGCTCCACAATCCCCTGAAAGCAAGCGACTCACCCAAGTAGAGGCTACCCCTGTTAAGCTCATAACTCCCTCCTAAATTCATCTCATGACGCCCGGTTTTTGATGAAGCATCCCGCGATAGTTCCACTGGAGTAGAGGTGTCGCCTACCGAATATTGGGTAATAGACTTACCCTCCCATTGGTCCCTGCCGTTTTCATAACTTACATTCAACCGCATAGTTGCATCATCATGCGGTTTGAACCCGGTGTTTACGGTATAAATTTGCGAGAGAATATCCATGAAACGCGAAGCCGAAATTCCTCCGAGACCAGACACCGGAGTCAGTTCATAAATATTGTCAAACGGAGAAGACGCATCAAGGAATTGCGAATTGTGAATAATGTTGTCAAATCCGTAACCGGATCCAAAATTCGTTGCCTTCGCCGTGATATAGGTATGTGCCGCAGGTGAAATCAGCATGCTGAATGCCTCTCCTCTCCAACGTTCTTTCCCCACAGGGATTCCGGCTCCCCCTTCTATATAGCCTGTAGGACGCAACATACTTCTTTTTTTAAGCTTGAGATTCATTGCAGCCTTGTCTGAAGGGTCGATATCTTTAAGAGCCTTCACAGGCTGATGGTTTTCATAGATATCTACAGAAGCCACATCGTCGGCACGTATGTTTCGGCTCGCCAATGAATAGCGCCCCCCGAGCATGTCGAGTCCTTCAACATAAAAATTGTTGATAGCCTCTCCATTATAGTAAATCCTTCCCTGACTGCTCACTCTTACTCCCGGAAGATGCCGGATCACGTCTTCTATTGTCCTGTCAGAGACATGGCGAAGAGCATCTACACTGTAGGTTACCGTATCGCCATGTGCCCTTATAGGGGAAGGCAACACAACTATCTCCTCAAGCGTTTTCCCCTCAGGGGTGAGTGTTATGTCGGGATTCCTTAAAAGCTCTTCCAAGGTCATGACAATCCCTGAAAAGTCTATCTTGTCAAACCTCAAAAGCACTTCATTTCCCAATGAATCGGGAATATTTATTGAATACTTCCCGTCGCCCCTCGTTGTCATAAATCCGACTGTCTTTCCGGATTGACACTGTGTCTTTACCATCACTCCTGCAAGTGGGCGATGGTTGTTGTCGGTCACTGTTCCGGTTATTTCTCTTGCCAATACCGATTGACAGAAAGAAATAGGAATCGTCATGAATATAAAAAATTGGAAGACAAGCGATTTCATAGTATGGAGATAGCTGTTCTATGTTGGTAGGGATAGAACAGACTATCCCCTGCATTCTATTCTTTTTCTATCAAATTGGAAAATCTCTTGATATCATCCGACGGCTTGACGACAGAGCCGTTTTCATCCCTTGGCATGATGTCCATACCTTTATAGGTTAGAAACGGATTCTTCAGATATGACAGCTTCTTTTCAAGAAGCTTTTTTCTGTCAGCCTTGCTGACAAGCATATCACGAAGCACTATGGGGGAAACGGAATCTCTCACTTTCAACAGCTTGATGGTATGTTCCGCTTTTGAATCCTGTACCATCAAAATTAGACCGGGCAATCCCGCGAATTTCCAGGGGCCCTCAGAGACGGGTATCTCCTCGGTGTACCATGCCGTCCAGTTCCTCCCTCTGAATGTAGCCTCCGCCTTCTTGCATTCATAAGGTCCGATTTTCTTTGTCTCATCTGAAATGACCCAATTGAAATCAGGCTGTTCTTCCCGATACCTGAATTTATCCATGCCGACATTATCATAGACCTCCAATGTGTCTCCCTTCTCATGATTCCTAATCACTATATGTTCATCCATGGATTGTCCCTTCACAAGTCTTTCCAAATGATCCGTATTTACCGACACACAATCCATTGTTGCTTTATATGCAATTGAATCCCATCTATATATGCCGTAATCACAATAGAACGAGACCTTGTCACCTACCTGTAGGATTTTCTGTTCGTCAAGCATAAGGTCTGACTCCGGATCATACATCGCATGATAGTAAATAAATTCCCTCACAGACGAGTCCAGGAGCTTCTTCTTGCCAAACACAACTGTACTCGGTTTGGAAATGACGTAACCGGGAGGGAGAAGCGCCCTCACTTCAGGAGGGATGTCACCATCCTGTGCTGAGACCTCTCCAAACAGAACAGATATCACAAACAGTACGACAAATCTATACAATTTCATTCCTGTAAATTATTCTATTGGATTGTCTGCAGGTAGTGCAGAATAAGTCTCTATCGCAGGGCCTGACCCTTCCCCGCAATAAATCTCATTATATGCTACCTTGTATTGATACCACTCTTCTTCAGTTTCAAAAAAACTTCTATCCACTGTTGCCCCAACACCTTTACCGCATGTTGTTATAAGATACACGCCTGATGATGCCGACAACACGGAAATAACGGCTGCAGCAAGAATAAGAACTCTTTTCTTCATAGTTATAAATTTTAAAATTATAATTACACTTGGATGATATATGTCATCAACTCTATATTTTAATAAAATTTATGGACTTGATCATCTTTTTTTGTCTAACAACAGATATATTAAAATAGTTTTTAATTTTTTGAAATTATTTTAATTTTTATAATGAATTATTTCGTATATTTAATTTTAGTTAAGGTTAACAAGTTCATTTAAGAATTGAAGATTAAGGGTTTAATTGCATCTGAACTGTGTGCGGTGGTTTTCACGAGGAGGATACTGACTTCGTAGAGGAGCCACATGGGGAGTGACACCACTAAGAGTGTAAAGATATCCGACGTGGGGGTTATGACTGCCGCCACAATCAGGATTATAACTATGGCATGCCGACGGTAGCGACGCATGAAATCAGCGCTTAAAAAGCCTAATTTCCCAAAAAGCCACGACAATACAGGCATCTCGAAGACCAAACCCATCGACAGGCACATAACTATCAGGGTAGACATGTATGATTCAAGACTGATCAGATTGTCGACATCAGCCGCCACCTGATATGTGCCAAGAAACCTGAAAGTAAGAGGGAATATAAGAAAATAGCTTATCAATACCCCCACCATAAACATCAGGTAGCCGCTCCCGACTACCGTAACGGCATAGCGCCTTTCATCAGCATACAATGCCGGCGAAACAAATCTGAATAACTGGTAAAGAATATAAGGGGAAGCACAAAACACTCCCGCACACATCGCCGTCTTCATGTGAATCAGAAACTGCTGTGCAAGCCCCGTGTTTATAAGCTGAACAGAAAAACCATGATCGTTTTCTCCGGATGAAAAGATACCATCTAAAAATCCTAACCAACGATATGTGATGAAACCCGCATCCTTGGGGGCAAGCACAATAGAAAACAGTTCCTCCTTAAACAGAAACGCCACTATACTGAAAGCCACGACAACAGCGACCACCTTGACAAGCACCGCTCGGAGCGCGTCAAGATGGTCCCAGAATGTCATGCGGGCAGAGTCGTCCGACACGCTCATTTGTCCTCCTTCATTGTCTCTTTCACATCCTTCTCAACTTCGTTCATTCCATCTTTAAAGGATTTTACACCTTTACCGAGACCCTTCATGAGTTCGGGGATTTTCTTCCCGCCGAAGAAGAGAAGCACCACAAGTGCTATGAGCAAAATCTCAGACATGCCGAGACCGCCTATCAATAATAGCATATTCATATTTATTTTCTAATTAAATAGTTGATAACAGCCCAGCCACCAACGATCTGAAGGAGCATACCGGGAATACCTATCCTGAAATCTTGAAGAGCCACGAAAATATCACCTTTAAGCGCCCATTCTCCAAGCGTGCCGATTGTCTGATAAGCAAGGACTACCACCAGGAGTTGCCACAGAGCTGCTGCATGAAAACGCTTTGCAAAATAACCGGCTGCGACAGCAAGCACTACCGACTTCAGCATTATGGCAGGAAGTCCTGCGGCAGCAGGCATACCAAAGAAAAATGAATTTACAAGCGGAGATGCAATTGCAGTCAGCAGACCCACACGCCATCCATATTTATAAGCAGCAATCAAAGTGAAGAAATATATGGGAAGCCATGTGATTCCACCTTGTGGCAGCTGGTGGAACAACTGAGGCATAACCACATTACCAATCACAAACAATGCTGTAAAAAGATAAGTCTTTACATTGCTATAGCCGAGAGAGTAAAGTTTTAATGTTGTTTGCATTATTATTACAATTTTATTCGTTTTAACCTATTTGAACTCATTTTGAACTCAATTCAAACTCATTTTGAACTCGATTTGAACTAAATTTGAACTTCGAACCAGATTTGAACCAAATTTGGACTCAATTTGAACCAAATTTGAACTCAATTTGAACTCAATTTGAACCAAATTGAATAATTATTCAGCTGCAAGATTATGAATTATGCATTATCCATTATCCATTATCCATTATGATTCATGCATTGAACAAAACCTTTGATAAGCGGAAGGCATTCTTCCGGAGTGACACAATCGGCACAGAGCTTTTCAACCGGACAAATATCATCGCCTTTACGGTTGATTATATGCTCAACACGTTTCCCGAAAGATACCTTGACTCCATATTTCTCGAAGAGGGCAAAGGCAGGATCACTTATCACCATTGAATAAACCTCTTTGACTCCTCCTAAAATCATCAAGGCAGCCGCTCCTTTTCCCACTACCTTGTCGGCGACGCGAGCGCCGTAAAGAAATTCGGGATCATTCTCAAGCAGCCTAAACAGGTCTGAAACTCCTCTTCCGTCAAACGTCCTGACATTATTATTGCCAACCACTAAGGAATGATTGCCGGAAACAAGAACGTCTATCAGCTCCTTCATCATACCTTCCCTTGCTTGAGTTCTTCCACAAAGTTATCAATCCTGTGGAGCTCACGAGGAATCTTAATGTTCTGTGGACAATGGGGGACACACTGTCTGCATCCTATGCAATGGTTAGCCTGTCGGAGTTTGGGCACACTTCGGTCATACCCCACAAGGAATGCCTGACGCGCTTCCCTATAGTTTTCCGCCTGACTGTTTTCCGGCACATTACCCTGATTCACACACTTGTTATAATGAACAAATATTGCTGGAATGTCAATACCGTAAGGACATGGCATACAATATTTGCAGTCGTTGCATGGGATGGTTGGATACTGCACGATCAGCCCCGCCGTGTCTTGCAGATACTTCAACTCTTCATCATCAAGAGGCTCAAGCGGGCAGTAAGATCTGAGGTTGTCCTCAAGATGCTCCTTATATGTCATTCCGCTTAGCACTGTCAGAACGTCCGGATATGTCCCGGCAAAACGGAAAGCCCATGAAGCCACACTGCGTTCAGGCTCTTTCTCCTTCAGTCGCGCCACAATGTGATCTGGCACATTTGAAAGTCGGCCTCCCAAGAGAGGCTCCATGATTACAGCCGGGATATTACGCTTTACAAGCTCTCCATAGAGATACTCTGCGTCAGTATTGCTCGAATTTATCTCCTTGGCATGCTTCCAGTCGAGATAATTCATCTGAATCTGCACAAAATCCCATTTAAACTCGTCATGACGCGAGAGTAGGTAATCAAACACCGCTATGTCGCCATGATATGAGAACCCGAGATTCCTGATTCTTCCCGCCTCCCTTTCCTTCAACAGAAATTCAAGAAGTCCGTTGTCAAAAAATCTTTCGTTGAGGGTCTCCATACCATTGCCTCCGCCGACAGCATGAAGCAAATAGTAATCGATATAATCAGTCTGAAGATTAGTCAACGATTTTTTATACATTTCGACAGAAGTGTCGAAAGATTCTTTCGGGGAAAGTCCTTTACCCGCAACCCCGAAATTCGACATCTTGGTAGCAATGAAATAAGAATCTCTCGGATGCCGTTTTAAAGCGATTCCTGTGCATGTCTCCGACATTCCCTGACAATACACCGGAGCCGTGTCGAAATAGTTTACGCCATGCTCTATAGCATAATCCACGAGATCATTGACAGTTTCCTGATCTATTATATCCTTTCCACTCCCGTCGGGATTTTCCTTGGTAGGCCAACGCATACATCCGTATCCGAGAATGGATACCTTATCTCCTGTTGTGGGATTTGTGCGGTATGTCATCTGATCGGTGGGGATTTCTCCCAGTTCCTTACTGCCCTCGGAAGCAGAAGTCTGCTTGGAGCCACAACCGGTAAGAGAAACAGCCGAGACAGCCGCCGTCCCCATGCCGAGACGTTTTAGGAATTCTCTTCTATTAATATTCTTACTGTTAATATTCTTTTTCATAGGTCGTAGCTTAGATTGTTCTATGATTTTCATGCCCCTCAACATAGATGGCACTGAATGGACGCGCAGGACAAAGATTTTCACATGCACCGCATCCTATGCACCGCTCAGTGTTTACAACCGGAATCTTCACCGATTCCTCATTTGTCGGATCAGAGAGGACCATCTGTATCGCCCCTACAGGGCAATGACGGGCACAGTTGCCACATTCAACCCCATCCGTCAGAGGCACACAGTTTTCTTTCACCCACACCGCATGACCGATCTGGATAGATGATTTATCCGCCACCGTGATCGGTTTTATAGCCCCTGCGGGACAAACGTCGGAACATCTCGTACATTCCGGACGGCAATAACCTCTTTCGTATGAACTTTCAGGTTGCATCAATCTGTCAAGATCTGTCGAAGGGCGCAACACTCCGTTGGGACATGCCGACACACAAAGCTGGCAAGCAGTGCAATGAGACGTAAGATTACGGATGCCTTGGGCACCGGGAGGGACAATAGGAGTCTTGCGGACAGGAGCCTTCTTATCGAGGATTTCAGCCAATCCGCCGTCCACCTTATCCTGTGCTTTGATAGCGGCAGCCGATCCTATGAGAGCGGTCACCGTAAGGAAATCACGGCGCCCCCCATCGACAGCAGCCACACGGTCGCCTGTTTTTTCAGCTGAATGCTTTGGATGTTTGGTCCTCAATGAATATGAAATCGCATGTGTATGACATTTACCGATGCAATCCATGCAATCCACGCAACGGGAATAATCGATTGTATGATTCTTGCTGTCGATACATGCAGCCTTGCAATTGCGGGCACACAATCCACAATTGACACACTTTTTTGTATCAATCACCGGACGGAACAACGAATATTTAGAGAAGAAACCCAAGACCGTGCCCACAGGACAAATAGTGTTGCAATAGGTTCTTCCGTTTCGCCATGCAAGAATTGCAAGAGCCACAAGAGTCACTCCCGCCACAATCATTGTGACAGCGCCACGCATCCATACATCTACGGTGTAGAAAGCGTAACTATCACGCCGCTCAGCCCAATAGGCAAGCAAATTGTTACCCCATGCCCACAACGGAGCAAGGAATGACTGGGCGATTCTGCCGTAAGCGCTGTAGGGAGCAAACAAGGCGACAAACGCACCGATTCCTAAAATGATAGCCACAGCCATAAGCCCAAGCATTATCCAACGAAGGATATTTTTTGCCGGTGAATAGGAATAACGGTTCTTTTTGCTTTTCTTGCCAAGCCAAGCAAAACCGTCTTGCATTACCCCCAACGGACATATCACTGAACAATAGATACGCCCGAAAAGCAAAGTAAGCACGATCAGTCCTGCTACAACGCCTACATTCAATGCGAGTAAAGCCGGCAGGAACTGGATTTTTGCCATCCATCCGAGCCATTTATGCACTGTGCCCGTAAAATCCAAAAACAATAATGTTATGGAAAGAAAGGAAATCACGGCGAGGGTTATCCTCAGACTCCGTAAGGTAAATATTTTCATAATGAAAAGGTTGTGATTAATTTCATGATGAAAGATTATAATAAAGCTGTTTAGCTTCATTCATAACGCCGCCTCCCTTACAAGATTGCGGACTATGGTTAAATACTTAACGCACACCATATATCAGAAATTATATCACCCCCTGTCAATATATTATCATTTTTACCTCAGTTCTTACCAAATTTACAGATAAAATCGTTAAAATTTCAAGTTCATCACTTATTACGAGTTTCTCAATGTCGCCTCTTCACATATCTTTCTTATCTTTTCCCTGAGCCACAATGGTCGCACCACAGACAATGAGCTGCTCCGTGAAAGAAGCGCCATGATAAAATCATTGGTAACCCTCAGCTTGACAATTATTCTGAATTCTTCTTCATTATCCGCCACAACTGTTTGAGAAGGATGGAGCGGCACTGTCTTCAAAAACGATCCATCCAGCACGGAATAAGACAACTCCACCTCTTCCACCGGTATTTCCTCACTCACCCAAATTCCAAAACTATCGCGAAAATAGTCCCTGAGAGAGAACGTTGTGTCTCTCTCGAAAGTTTCTCCTGTTATATCGAGCGATGATATCCTGTCAAGCGCAAAAATCATAGGCTTATTTCCCTTTACCCCAACAAGATACCACCTACGCTGATCTTCTTTCAAAAAATAAGGATTGACAATATGATGCCTTACAGTCTTGTCTTTACGATAATTGGTATAATCAAACTCTACTTCAAGGTTCTTCTTAATGGCGATCAGGAGAGGGGAGAGGTGTCGGCTTCCTACAAAGTGGCTCCGTTCCGGCAATACATACTTGCTAATCTCAGTTTCCGGAGAAAGAGCCGTCAGAAGTTCAAAATCTGCAAAAAACCTTTCATAATCCACTACATGATTGTTGTCTCTGTCAACTATCTCATATCCTTTGGCGGTCCACTCTATGTAGATACGGAATAGCCTTGCAATGTCTTGAATGTCTCTTTGCAGCATTCTCATCCGGGCCTCCCTCGACATAGGGTAATGGCAGTCGTGATATCTGCATTCATTCTCCAGATAATCCAACAAACTATCTGAATCTATAGCCATGGATGCCCGTTGCAGCTTTCCTACAATGAGCATCTGACGTATGAGTGATTCGACCGGAGATCTCATTTCCTCAGTTTTTTAAGCATGTCACGGAATTTTCTGTTCTCCAGATTATTGTTGCCCTGAATATTTAGTGGAGGATTAAGGCTATTGATCAATACTTTTTCTTTCTCGGCTGCCTTGAGCGACGGTTTATACAATAATAATAAATTGGCGCACATCCATGCCGAAAGTTCCGACTCATCATCGTCTCTAAACTTGGTCTTTCCATTATCAGGGTTGTTTACATCACGGGGAATCTTTTGCAACCCCATGAGGCTGCCAAGAGATTTTCTCAACGTGGATCTTCCGGCGTTGTTCCCTTTAAAATGTTGATGATAATCTCTTTCTCTCAGACTCTTACTGCTGATCCCTGTATATATGACATCATAAGTTATCCCCATATATTCAATCCGGCTAATATTTTCAGGCTCAACACCTTGATTTTTTGTAGGGAGTAGAGAGCCGGGGACTAACAGGATTATATAATTTCCCGGCCCATCCGGTAGATCTCTCATCGAATCCTTAGCGGGATTAAACAACTTGAAAGATTCGATTTCCTTTAATACTTTATCGTCCATATTTCTTTAGTATTTTATCATCCATATTTATGGGGCGGCTACCCCTGATTAGTTATAATGAAATCTTGTGAGATGTTCCGTTGATATTTATAATATATATACCTGAGCCGAGTCTGATCGGGTCTCCCTTATAACAGGAGACATTGTAAACAATCTTTCCCGACGGCGTGAACACTCTTACTGATGAGTTTTCAGCCCCTTGAATGACAAGTTCTCCACCTTGCACCTGTATGGAATATTTATTTCCTACATGAACTTCATCAATACCTGCCTGATCAAGAGTCTTAATATTCCAGAATTGTTTCCATCCTGCAGCAGAAGAATATGCCTCCAACGATTCTTCCGGCACATACAGCACGGCATGCATAAAAGTCGCACCGGAGAATGTGTAGTCTGAAATGCCCGGAGGCACCACCGACTCACACATTATTTCAGGAATAATTCCATTTGATTCAGGAATAATTCCATCTTTATAAAACGCCATCTTTTCGATTCTCTTGCAATTTTTCCCTATTTTCAACAGTTTGACATTCTCACATCCCCTAAACGCTTCCTCCTCAATCGCCTTAACCGCATCCGGGATTACAAGGATTTCCGGGAATTTACAATTAGAATATACACCCCATTCAATAGAGGTCAGATTCTCAGGCATTATGAGATGATTCATTTTCTTACACCCATTAAATGCGTATGAACCAATGTAAGCTATATTATCAAAATTTAACGGCTCCAAACCTTCAATATTTTGAAAACTTTCCAACTCCTCACATTGCTTAAACGCACAACTCCCAATCTCACTTATCTCCCCACTGATTTTAATGTTTTTTATCCCTTTGCAACCATTAAACAGCATTTTGGGGATTTTGCCTATATTAATCAGCTCAATATCTTTCAATTGATCCGATCTCAAGGGGGATAACACTTCGACATTATAATCAATTGTAGTGATCGGTCGTTCAATCACTATCTTTTCCAACATTTGTCCGAATGCCTGCTCCATTACGAATGGTTCTGACAATCCGTCCTGACTTTTTTGAATATGTACGTATTTGAGAGGAGTGTTGCTAAAGGCGCCTCCAACAATTCTCTCCACATTTGGAGGCACCTCAAGGCTGTCGATATTGGTGTATGAAAATGCATCAGCCCCTACATATTTCAAATGGTCACCAAGATTCACACTTTCCAGATTTGTACACCCTTCAAAATAATGTTCTGACAAATATTCTAAAGAATCACATATTTCCACTTTCCTTAGCATAGGGTGTTCCTTAAATATGGGAGGTTCCACATCTCTTCCAAGCTTTAAATACTCCAATTTGGGATATTGGCAATTACCATAAAAACGCAACTCTCTTCCAGCTCCCTCGATAACAAGCGTTCTTAATTCAGGAAGATCTGTAAAAATATTAGACCCCAACAAATTTATAGAACCGGGAATCGAAAGGTATTTAATTGTATCATAAACCTTTTCAATTTCCCAACTATTAAAAATATCCACCACTTTTATCTCTCTTCCCAAATAATTGATTATTTCCGGAATAACAACTGTATCTCTGGAAACAGAATTAAATCCGGTAAGGACACACTCCTGCTTCTCAAGCGATAATAGTAAAAAATACATACCGTCATACTCAAAATCATATCTATATGCGTGTGCAGAAACCGATAACATTACTGAAGACAATATAATAATTGACTTCATCATTCCATACTTTTCCCAAAAGACACGAAGAAATAAATTCATTCCTTTAGCTAACGGTGATTGTTTAGCAGTCATATTTTAATGATTTTAAGATAAGTATTTAAAGCCGATTGTGAATAATTGAAGCCTCTTAGAAACTTCATGATTCTATATTTCATGAGCTTTTTCAAGTTTGTGCAAAATTATAATCCCCAAACGACGTAACTTGTCGCTCTCAAAAAAATTTACTGAATATGCCTATAAATTGAGACTATGAAGACATTGGAATCAAAACATCAGGATTTATTAAGTTTTTCCAAAATCGTGGCTTCAAGATTTTTTAGTGGAGATTTGCGTATAAGAGGTGACTTTGAACGTATTTGATACAACATGACACTCAAGTGTCGGTTTGATTTCGTATTTTTGCGCACAGGTTGTCAAACAACTTGTATTCATTTTATTCGAATTATTTCCAACCAACAAATCTACAAAATGTATAAATCGATTTTATTCTCAATTTTAGGTTGTGCCTCTTTGACAACAATGGCTACACAATTGCCGACGGACTCCCCTCAAACAGAAGCAAAACATTGTTGTGGCAACTGTTCCGGAAAAGATCTGGCGGCATATCTAATGGTGTTTTTCACAGACGAGACTCATGACCTTTTTATGGCGACAAGTCCTGACGGCTATACATTCACAGCTGTCAACAACGGCAAACCGGTGATTGCCGGCGACTCTATCGCTGAACAGAAAGGGATACGCGACCCGCACATCACGCGAGGTCCCGATGGTGCTTTCTATCTCGCAATGACTGACCTCCACATCTATGCCCAAAGGGAAGGTCTGCGCGACACCGAATGGGAGCGACCGGGAGAAGAATATGGCTGGGGCAACAACCGTGGACTTGTGTTGATGAAATCTGATGACCTTATCAATTGGGAACGCACCAACCTCCGTATCGACAAACTGTTTCCTGAAAAATTCGGCAACATAGGATGTGCTTGGGCTCCGGAAACCACCTATGATCCTGTGGAGAAGAAAATGATGATCTATTTCACAATGCGCGATGGCGTGCAACCGTCAAATCTTTATTACGCCTATACAGATGACGACTTCACAAAACTTGTGACGGAACCCAAAATCCTTTACCAATATCCGGATGCAGGCAAAGCTGTTCTTGATGCGGATATATCCCGCACAAACGATGGGAGATGGTGCCTCACATACGTGGCTCACGACGGCACTCCGGGAATAAAGATGGCATTTTCAGACAATATCAATTCAGGATGGGAATATACTCCGGATTTCATTGATTTCGAACCGGGGGCATGTGAGGCTCCTAATGTCTGGAAACGCATCGGGGAAGACAAATATGTAGTGATGTATGACATCTACAGCATCAATCCCCATAACTTCGGATTTGCAGAGACTTCAGACTTCAAGACTTTCAAAAATCTCGGACATTTCAATGAAGGGGTCATGAAGACCACCAACTTCACCTCCCCAAAACATGGAGCCATTATCCAGATAACGGCTGCAGAGAAAGAAGCTCTTGAAAATCATTGGAAATAAAAGACTTCTTTCTTGACTAAAAATATAACCGACAGATTGATGTCAATCTGCCGGTTATATTTTTAGAAACTGTTTAAAATTTATTTTGTCTTGTCATTGAGATCTTTGTCGGCATCTTTATGATATTTATTCAGTCATTATGGAACCCCATAACTCCATCATAAATATCAAAAATTTGCTCGACAAATCTTCTCAATTCCTTCGACAAATAAATTTAAACAGTTTCTTAGAATTAACCTTTTTTTACCTCAAGAGCTATTTTCTCTGAATTATATCGTTTTTTTACCCCACCATGTAGTGTTGGAAATGCCGGCACAAACGATTGTGGCATGACGTTCCGCATTTTCCCAATCACATTCGCGCTTTAGATAGAGTTCTAAGTCTCCAATTTTTAAGATCTGGCTTTGCGCATCGTAATTCCATTCAAAACCATCCCATGCCCCACCACTTACCACATGGTCAGCCGTGAGCACTGTATTGACAGACTCCTTCATCTGGGCATAGGAATATGCCATATCGATAATTTCCCAACTGCCCACAAGCTCTTCCTCTGTTATCGGGAGCTGCGGAACAGCACCGTAGCGTTCAGGCATTACGAGAGGCCAGCCATCCTTCGTCCATACGATTGAACGGACATGACCCATCATAAGGGCGTTGCTCGCGTCGTTGCCGTTCACACCTGCCGGGAAACGTGCCTGAGATGCATAATACCAATTACCGGCTCCATCATCAAACACTGTGCAATGTGAGAATCCTACCCAGCCCTGTGAATTGGCAAACTTATACGGATGCGTGACCACAGGAAGCGCGTCGCCTCCATTGTCAGTGATGTTGATGCCGTTCATGTCCACGTACGGACCTTCGATGTTGCGTGAACGTGCCACACGTGTGTTATAAGCCACGTCCAACGCATCGTATGCAAGGAAAAGATAATAATAGCCGTCACGATAGATCACTTCCGGACCTTCCGAAGCCTGCCAACGGTTTCCCGACTGGCGTGTGGCGATCAATTTCCCGTACGGGGCGATCTCGGCATCCGTGCCCCAGGGGTTACCCAATTCCGAAGCCACTTTACCGGTAGCAGGGTCCAGCTTCACTGCCGCGATACCGCTGTGCCATGAGCCGTAGACCATCCAGTGCTCGCCATTGTCTGTAATCAAGACAGAAGGATCGATCGCATTGAATTTATAATAGCAGTTGCCCCAATCGGTGGGTGATACATGAAAATCAAGACCTCGGTCGGAAGCATTGGTGATCACATATCCCTTGTCTTCCCAACCTTCATTGTTCGCAGGATCACTGTTCTCCATCATGCCGATGAAAGCTCGCTCACCCCAGGAATTATCACCGTCGAGATAACCCGGTACAACAATCGAATAATACATGCGGTAAAGGTTGTCGCTGACCTTCACCACGCTCGGCGCCCAGTAGCCGAAAGCGTTCTCATCAGGAGTAGCCGCCGATAAGCCCATACCTTCCCGGATTTCATTGAGCTTTGGCACAACCCAATCAGGAAGAGCTGGCATCGTGCCACCAAGATATTCCCAATTCACGAGATCAAGAGAACGGCGGCCATGGAAATGTCCACCTTCCACATGGGCGTTGCCGTATGAGGCATCCGTCTGATACATGTAGTAGTAGCCGTCGGCTGCCTTTACTACAGAGGGATCGTGCACATTGGCAAGGTTCCATTGGCTGCGGTTTCCCCAGCCTGCAATATCCACATAATAGTCCGGGTATTCAGGTCCACGATAATATTTCAATTGCTCTTCGGGAGACCCTTCTCCGGTTTTAAAAACGAAATCGGAAGAATAGATCAAGTTCCCCTTATATTCATTGACAAAGGCACGTACGTGATATTCCCGATCAGGCGCAAGATCAACGATAGTTGCCTTGATTGTGTCGCCACTTATTGTGGCATCATACACACTGCCATAGATTGTGGGATTTGGAGTTTCGGAGATCACATAACCCGCCTTGGTGTAGTGGGCGTCATTCTTCATGTGGAAGATTGTCGCGAATGAGGCATAGCTTCCTCCACACTCAACGACACTGGGAGTCTCCATCACGATCCCCTGGCCTTCGGGATATTTCACATTATCGTCGTCGCTACAAGCCCCCAGGGAAAGGAGACTTGAAACGAACGCGATTGATAAATATTTTATTATTTTCATAACTGTCAAACCACTAATTATCAATTAATAATTACTAATTGCATCACAGTTCCCAACCCGGGGTCTGAGGATAACCGGTCTTCTGCAATTCATCGTATGGTATGGGGAAGAAATAATTCTTCGGTGCCGTAAATGAATAATGAGAGTCGATATCGCTCAGACCATAATTGAATGTATGTGAAGTGCCTTCCCTCACAGCCACACCATAAAGTGTAAACACCTGACGATAGCGTGGCAGAGATGCCTCGGCAGAAGCGCTTCCTCCATTCTTTTCGAACAGTTTCCAGCGGCGGACATCAAAATATCTGTGGTCTTCAAAACAGAATTCAATTCTTATCTCATTCTGGATACGCTCGCGCAACTGATCCTGGCTCATGCCTGAATAAGCAGGCATACCCACACGGGCACGCACTTGATTGACATATTCATATGCCTCTCCTGTCTGTCCTGCCTCATTGAGAGCTTCAGCTGCGGCAAGGAGTATTTCTGCATAGCGGAAAATCGGGCAGGCATGACGTTGATTGCCAACGGTACCGTCCCAGCGGATATTGTGAAGATATTTTTTGGAATAATAACCGGTGGCTGTTCCGCCGTTGCCACGGGAATAATCAGCACCCTGACGAGTGTCATCATTGTTCACGTCTATCGCACGTGCCTCATCGCCGTCGCCCCATATAGAGCCATGGTGAAGGATGGTCTGTTCAAGACGCGGGTCACGGTTTACATACGGATTCTGGGCATCATACACAGGATCCTGGTCTATAGGCAGACCGTTGATAGTCTCGTAGGCATCCACAAGATTCTGCGTCGGGTTAAGATATCCGGTAGCGCTGATAGAGCCTGTGAATCCGCAGGGAGCGTTGAAATATTCTATCTGAAGTGTGGTCCATACCGACCTGCTGAGTATATACTCGTTGTTGAGAACAGGATTTGTGACAAAACACTGATAGTAGTTCTGGTTCGGATCGTTGGAATCCGTTGTATAGAGACGGTATGGATTTGATTGCATTCTGTTCTTGGCAATAAAATCTTTGGCGGCGTTGGCGGCATCGGTCCAGCGTGAGACATCATTCCCGGGATTGAAGAGGGGAGATGCACGGAAGAGAAGAGCACGCGTTTTAAGTGCGTATGCTGCGGCTCCGTTTATTCTGCCCCAATTTTCAGTCTCGTCGCTATAGCGGAATGGTAGATTGTCTTTATACTTGTCACATTCATCAGCAATCCATTTAAGCACATCGGCAGCCGCCTTACGCTCCGGCAGAGGCGTTGACGGCGCAAGGATTATTGGAGTGCCGTTTTCATCATCAGCGACAATAGGAACATCGCCATACCAGCACAGCAGGTCGAAATGAAGGATGGCGCGGAGCACCCTCGCCTCTGCATCCCAACGGTCATAAAGACGGTTGTCGTCACCTGATTTTTCTGCATTTCCCACGATATCGGGGCGAGCATTAAGTAGATACTGATTGATTCCACGGATACCGGTATAGTCTCTTGACCAATAAAAATCGGCAAACCAATGGTTGGTGGCGTCATATGCATCCGCAATGACGGAATGATATCTCGCCACGCCCCAGTAGTCAACAGCATTATCGGTCATACAATCCTGCGAGAGACGATATTGAGTGTCGTTATAGCCTTGAAAGGCATCAGGGAGATAATCATAGAGCTGGGCGAGATAGCCTCGCGTACGGTCATAGTCTGAAAAGACATTCTCCGCCTGGAGGGTGAGGTCGACCTCCTTGTCGAGATAATCGCTGCAGGAAGCAGCCCCAATGGAGAGGAGACCTACAGCCGCTATTGATAATATTTTGGAGTTCATGATAATCTTGATTTTGTTGATCCGGTATTTCAGTCTATGCCCGCCGATATCCGGCGAGTCATAGATCTGAAACCATTATCATAATTTAGAATTCAATGTGAAGACCGAAATTAAATGTACGTGTTTTAGGATACCACCAGCAATAAGACATCGGCTTCTCCGGATCCATACCCTTCGGCATGTGGCTCCAGTTGGCAATATTGTATGCGCTGAAGTAGAAGCGGCATTGGCTCATGTGGATTTTCGAGATAAGGCTTGTCGGGAGTGAATAGCCGAACTCGATGTTTCGGAGCGAGAAATAATCACCGTTCATAATCCATATATCGTTCTGATAAGAGCCGTTGTCGCGTGAAGAATCTTCCGTGTTATAAGTATAGCTCAGGCGGGGATATTTTGCATTTATATTTCGTGGATCCATAGGATCGTCAGTGTAGTAACCCCATGCTTTCGTTACCTCGTGAGTCGCATTGTTGTTGCCCCATTCAGAGAATGTCATTGACGGGGATAGGAACACTGAGCGGTTCAGATAAGCTGTGCCTATCACCTTCAGGTCAAATCCCTTGTAGGCGGCATAGATTGAGATAGAGGGTGTGAGATCAGGGATAAGTGTATACCCGTAAGGCTCCATGTCGCGGGAGTCGATCTGACGGTCGCCGTTAAGATCGCGGAACACTGCCGTACCAAGTTTCTGACCGCCTCCCGAGAATGTGTTGTAAGGATATTTCTCGGGATGAGCAATAGCATCAGCCTGTGAAGTTGAGATAAGTGCCGGATCCGAAGCCCATCCGTTGAAACGGTAAGCGTTCCAGCCGCCGATTACGTCACGGTTTTCCCATTCGTAGATAGAAGCCACGGAAGCATAATCGCGGATACGGTCACCGGTCTTGCGCTGCCATTCAACAGAAGGGGCGATCTCATCCATCTCGATAATCTTGTTCTTGTTCCATGAAAGCATACCCTCCACCGTATAAGTTACGTTGCCGATCTTGTTTGAATGACCGATTGTCAGTTCAAGACCTCTGCTCTCCACCTTGCCGTATGAATCGCGTGCGAAAGTGATACCGAGAATATCCGGATTTGTAGAGCGTTCTATGAGGATATCGCTACGCCATTCCTTGAATATATCAAACGAACCATATAGACGGTGATGCCAGAAGTCCCAGTCAAGACCGAGGTTAAGCATCTTCGAGATTTCCCATTTGCTGTTGGGATTTCCGGCAACACTTTCAATAAATCCCGGCACGAGTGTGGCATTGTGTCCGAAACTGTAACCGCCGGAAGTGGCATAGGTTGATTGATAAGGATAGCGCCCTGCGCCTGTGTCGCTCATACCTGACTTACCATAGGAGGCACGGAATTTCAGAAGATCGATATTCGGATTTCTCAGGAATTTTTCTTCCGAAAGGACCCATCCGAGAGACGCTCCCCAGAAAGTGCCCCACTGGTCGCCGGGAGCGAAGTTGTCATTACCCATGCGAGATATATTTCCCGACACGATATAACGTCCGCCGTAGATATATGCAAGCGATCCGTTGTAGGAAAGATAACGGTCGGAAGAATACATCGAATTGTCTGTACTTGCCTCCTTTACATTGAGACGCTGCTGATATGCACGTATGAATGCATTCGCCTGGACTCTGTGGTCGCCGAATTCACGGTCATACTTGAACCCGAACCGGGTGTTGAGGGTCCAGGAATTGGCACGCTCATTGGCTGTCGGGTTAGTCAATTCAGAATAACGGTTGGTCTGCGTGTAGGTAAAGTCTTCCACTTTCTCAACTGCTGTGTTGGTGAAGTCGTATGAATAAGAATTCACGCGGTTGGTCTGGGTTGACTGAAACACATCGTATGCATCAAAACTTACAACAAGATTGGCTTCCAGTCCCTTTGTGATCGGATCAAGTATACCTGTCACGTCGACTGTCGAATACAGCTGACGGCGACGGTTCTTCTCCTGCCCTGACGAACCAAGTTGGAATGTGGGGTTGTTGGCGCTTCCGTCTACATACAGTTCGCCGTTCGGGCAATAGACAGGACGCATCGGATCCGCTTCCACTGCACCGAAGGTGGTAAGGTCAAACACTCTGGTGGTGGGTTGAAGAATATTGTCTATACGTCCGCCGAGGTCAAGACCTACCCGGAGATATTTGTTGACATTAATGTCAAGGTTGGAACGCAAGTTCCAACGGTTGAGCACATGTTGTGTCGAGAATCGGTCGTTGAAATTTGTACCCTTTTTGTTCCACATACCTTCCTGACGTAGATAAGAGAACGAAACATAATAGCGAGCGCGGTTATTACCTCCGGAAATCTGGAGATTGGTCTTCACTACAGGAGCAGTCTCGCGATATAGTTCGTCAAACCAGTTGGTATTGAAATACCTGTAGCGGTCCATCCCTTCAAGAGTCTCACCGGCACATACACGGCGGTATTTCTCGATTTGCTCCGGTGTATACATCGGTTCACGTCCGTCAAGATAACGCACCTGATTCTTTGTCAACGCAAGATTATAGGAATTCTGGTTTTCCACTTTGCCGGTGAGGGTCTGAAAACCTACCTCTTGAGTGAAGTTGATATGTGTCTTTCCCGCCTCACCACGTTTAGTGGTCACCAGGATGACACCATTCGCACCTCTCATGCCATAGAGTGCTGTTGCGGCGGCATCCTTAAGCACAGTCACCGATTCAATAGGGAAAGCATCGAGGAAAGAGAGGTCGCGCTCCACATTGTCGACTATGATAAGAGGGTTGCGCGCGCTTGAATTAAGGGTACGGATACCGCGCACATACATTTTGGTTTCAGACCAACCGGGCTCGGAAGAGACTTCATAAGTTTCAACACCTGTAAGCAGAGAGTTGAACGCATTCTGAAGCACGGTCACCGGATATCTCTGAAGTTCCTCTCCGGTCACGACAGAACGCGAGTCGGTGAGAAGTTTCTTCTGTTGCTCCCCGAATGCCACCGGAGCAAGATGGGCATAGGGGTCTGTGTCCGGTTGCAACACTATCTCGATGGGGGTACTGAAATCTTCAACAGGAGCAATCGCCGTGAGATAACCTACACAAGTAGCGTTGACCTCATCGTCATAGTTCGCATCCTTAATGGTAAACTCTCCATTCTCATCGGTGAACACGACTTTGCTTTGTTCTGCAAGGTTTACCACAGCCCCCGGAATAGGATTTCCTTCCGGATCGACTACCCGGCCCTTAAGGATATTTCCGGTGGGGGCGGCAAGCGCCATAGCGGAGCAGCAGGTCATCACCACTGCCGCCAAAGCGAACTTTGCCTTATTCCTTATATGATTTATGATGTGGTTCATATCTGTTCGAATTTTTCTATTTGGTTTTAGAATTACCATCCGGGGTTGTTTTCAAGTCCTGTTTTCCAGACCTCTCCCTCAGGGATAGGATAAAGATACATGCGATCTTCAAACACGCGGTCCTGAGCCTTCTTTCTTGTCACTGTTCCATCCATGGCGACATTCACTCCATAGATCGGACGGCTTAAAGCCTCGACAGCCACATTCCAGCGGCGCACGTCCCATGAACGGTGCTCTTCGAAAGCAAATTCCACCGTACGTTCCTTATGGATGAAGTTACGCATGGCTTCCTTGCTCGAAAGATCCTGACGGTCGGCGACACTTCCCGTTATCCCGGCGCGGTGGCGCACCATGTCGAGCATATCAAACACCTGTTGGCAAGGACCGTTGACCTCATTCATGGCTTCCGCATAGTTCATAAGAATCTCCGCATATCGGATGATGGTCCAAAGACGGTAGGCGGCCCCACTATGGTTCGAACTCAATATGGAAGCGGGAATGTATTTACGCATGTAGTAGCCTGTAGGGGTGGCATTGGCATTTCCTGTAGGATTATCTGCCATGCCGGGGCGAACGTCGATTGTGCTGTTGTCGCGCATTGTTCCCCAAGGTGTGCCTTGATAAAGTACGGTGGCTTTCAGACGCGGGTCGCGGTTTTCCCACATATTCGCATCGCTATATCCGCTTTCTTCATTGATCGCAGGTACCAGTGAGCCGGAAGGATAGACCGGAGCCCCGGTGGCGTCATACTGTTTGAAAGGAGACGAGCCGTCGATCATGTCATACATATCCACAAGATTCTGCGACGGACAGTTTCCTCCGCTACCACCTTCTCCTACGGGAGTATCCTGAGAGATATTTGCCCATCCGATAGTCACGTCATTACGGAAAAATATGACTTCGTTGTTATTGCCTGTGTATTGAGTGCGGAGCACTGCGTTGGCATAGTTCTCTGCAGGGTCGATATTCGCTTCCGAAAACAGACCGAAATTGGCACCGAAGTCCTGAATGAAACTGTTGGCTGCATCGGCTGCATCCTCCCAGGTGATCCCACTTGCCGCTGCATATCTCGGAGATGCCATGTAAAGTTTGATTCTCGAGGCAAGAGCCCGAGCCATTGGCTGCGAGAGTCTTCCGATTCTGTTTCCGCTCCATGCATCTGTATAAGAAAGAAGATCCGGCTCGGATTCCTCCAGTTCTTTAAGGATGAAATCTACCACATATTCCTTCACCGACGGACGTTTGGAATAGGGGGTGATCATATCTTCGTCCGGATCAAGCACCTCTGTCACAATGGGGAGCGGACCGAAACGGAGAAACATCTCCCAATAGAAATATGCACGGAATGTGCGCGCCTCGGCACGCATTATGGCACGGTCGCGCGCCTCCTGCTCATCGGTTTTTGTAATATCTTTGGGCACGAGATCCATCTGATTGATAACCCTGTTGCATTTGCGGATGGCGCGATAACGCGATTCCCAGGTATCGTTGAATTCAGAAGTGCCTCCCCCTCCGTAATAATTGCCGATATTAAAGGTTGTACGAGTGCCTCCGGTAGCGAACGACGTCTCGGCAAGATCTGTGGCGGCATCCAGCCACGAACCGTTTATACGATTGGCTCCATGACGCAGGAAATTATATGTGTCGTTGTGGAAATATTCAAACATGCTCCAGCTCCCGAGAGTCTTATCTTCTGTAAGCTCGTTAGACGGCTGCTTGTCGAGATAGTCCCCACACGAAGTCAACGCAGAGACACCTCCGAGCACGAAAGCCAACGCTAAGAATTTATATGATTTTTTCATTTCGATATCAGATTAGAATTGGATGTTGACACCAAAGTTGACAGTCTTGCAGATAGGATAGCGGTTTGAACCGTTGCTCTCCGGGTCGGTGAGCCCGTTGAGATGATCCCATGTCACAAGATTGTTGGCATTCACAAAGAAACGACACTGGCTCATGTAAGCGTGTTTGATCCATTTTTCCGGAAGGGAATAGGAGAGTTCGATATTCTTCAGACGGAAGAATGAACCGTTCTTTAGGAAGAAGGAGTTCTGACGCTGGTTGTGGTCGCCATAGCTGTCGTAGTGAAGGAGGGGATATTTGGCATTCGCGAGATTCTCAGCCTCTGAAAGTGCCGGATTCCAACGGTCAAGATGATGTTCCTTCACCTTGCCGCCGTTGACAAAGGCATACATCGCTTCCGCATCGTAGTAACGGCTCACGTGGTCCACACCCTGGAACATGACGCTGAACCCGATCCCTTTCCATTCCGCACCGAGTGTGATGGCGTATGTGTTTTCAGGGATGTCGGAATATCCTATGAAGGTCTCGTCGCGGTCATCGATAAATCCATCGCCATTCATGTCGCGGTATTTGAGATCGCCGGGCTTTACGGTGCCGAATGTTGATGTGGGAAGATTTCCACCATCTAGATCTGCCTGCGTGACAAAGCCGTCAGCCACGAGTCCGAAATACTGACCGATAGCATGGCCTGTGCGCTTCCGGTAGTCCGTCTTGTTGGCTGGTTCGTCCATCTCTGTGATCTTGTTCTTTGCGTGAGAATAGGTTCCCCCGATGTTATATTTGAAATCGTTGCCGATTTTGTTGCTGTAGTGAAGTTCGATTTCAAAACCCTTGTTTTCTGTCTTACCAAGATTTCCGGCAGCCGATGTCACACCAAACCACCATGGACGCGTGAGATATTCCGTAAGAATATTGTTGCGCTTTTCCCAGAAGAAATCGATATTACCGCTAAGCGAATTGTTAAACAGCCCGAATTCAAGACCCACGTTGTATTTATGGGCGCGTTCCCAGGTCACCCCATAGTTGGGATATTGTTCCTCAAATATACCGGTCTGACCGGATGTGCCGAAATAGTAATCGTTTGCGATCTGGCTCCACTTCTGCTCATAAAGGAATCGCTGCTGCACGCCGCCGACCTGGTAAACATCGTTACCGACCTGACCGTAGGAAGCACGGAGTTTAAGATTGTTGAGCCAATCGGCTGAATTTTCCATAAATTTCTCCTGAGTGATTCTCCAGCCTGCCGAGAATGCGGGGAAGAAACCGAATCGTTTCCCTTTCATAAAGTTCTCCGAGCCATTGTAACCGGCATTAAACTCGAAGAGATAACGGTCGTCGTAAGCGTATGTGACACGTCCCACCACACCTTGATAACGCTTGGCGAGGTCGCTCTGATAGCGATAATCGTTCTGCATATAAAGCACCATGGCTGTCACGTCGTGGAGGTCTGCGAACTTACGCGCATAATTCAACTGAGCCTCCATATAGAGCTTATAGACAGTGAAGCTGGTTTTGCTGCTTGTCATTGTGCCGTCGGTATTAAACCGGTTGTAGGCGTCGATGCTCTGATAGTTGTTGCGATCGTTTAGCTCGTAAGTGGCAAAAGACTTGCTGTAGGTGGTCTTATGATAATTCTCATAGTCGAAACTGACCATTCCTCGTGCCGAAAGTCCCGGGGTAAGCCAATCCATCTTGTAGTCTGCTATAAAGTTCGTTTCATTGACTGTATTGACCCCCTTGTAGTATCCCGATTCGGCAAGAGTGGCATAGACGTTGCTCTGATACTGTGAGCTTCCCCCGTAGAGGGTCTTTGTCGTCTCACCGTTCTGCACCTCGTATGCCACCGGGAAGAGCCATCCCGGGGTGTGGTTGAGCTGATAGAACACATTGCTGTATGAACCGTCGTCTCTTTCGTCGGAATTAGGTCCGCGGCGTTCCTCGAATCGGGTACCGAAATTCACTGATAATTGGAGATCTTTTGTCAGGAAGAAGTCGGCGTTCGCACGGAACCCATATCTTTTATAATTCAAAGATGTGGAATTGCCGTAAGGGTCGTTTGAAAGATTCTTGAAAAGAGATTCCTGATCGTAGTATTCCAGAGAGGCATAATAGCGCATTCTCTTTGTACCGCCGCGCACACTTGCGTTGTAACGCTGCGAGGGGGCTGAAGAACGGAGAATCTCGTCATACCAGTCTACATTGGGGTAAAGGAGAGCCTCAACTCCGCTCAACTGACCGTTGACTGATTTCTGATACATGTCGAGATCGTATGAAGAATACTGGGATGGGAGACCGTCGTTGGCGAGAGCCTCTTCAAGAAGAGACACCGACTGATACGAGTTAAGATACGTGTCTTTGCGGGTAGGTGTCTGGAACTGCCATGATGCCGTAAGGTTCACGATCGGTTTCTGCTCCTTACCACGCTTTGTAGTGATAAGCATAACGCCGTTCGCGCCACGCACACCGTAAACCGCAGTCGCCGACGCATCTTTGAGCACGGAAATTGTCTCGATATCGTCAGGAGCGATCTGAGAGAAAGAACGTTCCACACCGTCAACGAGAATAAGAGGCTGGGCATCGCCGGCGAATGTTGCGCGACCGCGGATATAGATCGAGGCGTCGTCCGCACCCGGTGCTCCTGAAGTCTGTGAAGTGATCACACCGGGAATCTTTCCTGTGATCGCCTGGGAAAGGTTGGCGGAAGGAGTTTCCAGAAGGTCGCCGGAATTGACCTGGGAAATGGCTCCCACCACCGACTCTTTCTTTTGCTGACCATAACCTACAACCACTACCTCGTTAAGAAGGGAAGATTCCTCCTGAAGCGTGATCTGAAGGTCTGTCTGTCCTTTTACTTCAATTTCTTGTGTGGCATACCCCACGTATGAAACCACAAGCACCGCTTTCTTGGCATCTTTCAGATTCAACTGGAAGAAACCCTCGATATCTGTGGCAGTACCGTTGGTGGATCCTTTTTCTATGACTGTTGCGCCAATCAAAGGTTCTCCCGAGGGATCGGTGACGACACCCTTCACAATCTGGGCAGCTGCCGGAAATGCGGCAAAAGCCAGAAAGATAACCGGGAGGAGGAGGCGGAGCAATGTGCTCCGCCGTCCTTCGGCTGTAATGCGTATTTTATCCATTATGATGTATGGTTAGATTTTAACGTTACTTATTATTCCATCGTAGCCCAGGGATAATATCCCACTTTGCTGAACTCAAGCCATGCCAGTTCGCATGTGAAGAAAAGTCCGATCGGAGCAGTCAGTGAGCTTGCAGAGAATTTATAATCGGGCATCTGTCTGCCGTCTGCCGTGGTTTGCTTGCAATACATATTAAGAGTTCCACCACTGAACGAGAACAAAACCTTAACTTTTGCATCTTTCATGTCTGCAACATAATTATCCCAATCAAAAGCCTGTTCCATAGTGGTGTTGCCTCCGTCGAAGCTTGCGCCCCAACCGTAGGCATCAGAACGGAGCACAAAGTTTTCTGCATAACCGGCTTCGCCTACCCACGGACCGTTGGAACATACGAGAAGCCAGTTGTTCCAGTTGGCGCCTGCGCCTGTAGTATGGTTGACAAACTCTACTCCCCAGTTCTTGAAATTGCCGTCAAATTCATTGTTGGGAGAATGCGCCGTCCACCATGGAGTGGTGCAATCTGTCAGACCGGTGACATATTGCCCTGCATCGTAAGTCTGTCCTACAAATACAGTCTCAGGATTGATAAGGAGATGCGATCCTTCGCAAGTGAGGAATGTGCCGAGCACTTCGCTGTCAACCCCTTCCACTCTGATTGAATAATGACGTTCGGTGCCATCTACGGCAGTAACAAGTGCTGTCACTGTCACGTCTGTCCCTTTCCTTGTAATGTCGAGAGACACGAACGCTCCGTCCATTTCCGACATGAATGTATCCCAATTGAAATCATGGGAGATATTGTCTCCGTTATAATTGGCACCCCATCCATAAGCGTCTGCCCTCAGATAGAGATATTCCATATATCCGTCGGCTCCACGTTCCGGACCGTTGGTGAGAACAAGTCCCCAGTTACACCAGTTATCGCGCTTTCCTCCGTGATAGTTATAGAAATCATAATGGATGGTACCGTCGCCGGTGAGGTTGACATAGTCTGCCCATGCGCTCCAGAATCCGGTGGTGTTGTCTTCAAGACCGAGCAATCTCCAGGAGCTCAAGTCAGGACCCGAGGGACCTTCTCCACCTCCGAGGTTGGGACGTGCTGTTTCCTTTTCCGTCAATGCGTTGCGGTAGATTTTCAGATCATCCACAAGCAAACGGGATGTATTCCCCGGTGCGCCGATGATCATGGTGGGGACATTGTTGGCGAAACGCACAAGTTTCGAGCAATCGAAATCCGGCACAGTCTTGCTGACCTTTCTGTCGCCATCCACATACCATTCATAGCCGTCGTTTTTCAATACCACTCCCACATAATGCCAATCTCCGGGAGTCATATATCCTGTTGTCACTGTCGCCGGGTCGTTTTCAATCCATTCCCCGTCTGCCGCGGAATAGTGGATTCCACCGTTGGCATTGATTGAAAGAGTTCCGTTGCCGGTCTCGTTTTCAAACATCAGAAGTGTTGCAGACAGATCCTGAGGTTCGTCGACCTCGTTTCCGTCTTCGTCGGTAGAAGTCATCACAGGCTGCTTCATCCAGAATGTGAAAGAAGCCGCATTCTGAAGAGTCACCTTAGAAAGAGGATTTGAAAAGAATACATGTCCGTTGTTCAGTTCGAGCACTTTCCCCTTGATTTCGTCTTCTATAATCTGAGGGGTGTTACCACCGGGATTCGCGACTGGAGTGAACATGGCAAGATCCAATCCCTCATCCGCATCAAAATCAAAAGCCGCCACGTTTTCCAGGGTCGGATAAACCTGGTTTCCTGCAGGCGGGTCCTGTTGGCCCCAGTCTTCGCAAGATGTCATCGTGGTCAGTAGAACAGCAAGGGCTGCCGCAGGCATCCATTTCTCTGTCTTCATGATGATATTAGGTTGTTAAGAGGTTAAAATTTTTCTATTTTTGGTTTGTAGTTACGGGATTATCCCATATTACAGTCGCAAAATTAGGAGTTTCCACACGCGTATATGGTGGACAATTGAGTAAAGGTGGTGGACAAATTAACAATACTTCGGTAATTTTTTGAGAGTTTGTTAACGGCTCCGAGGAGCCAAG
>CAJTZQ010000025.1 GCA_910583795.1 uncultured Muribaculaceae bacterium | reverse complement strand
TTTTTATTAAACTTTTTTACTATCCGGTGAATATTTCACCACTAATGATTATCAACATTAAAAATTCAAAATTTAACATTCAAAATTCGAATTAACTCTGTTCTGCTTTTTTATATTTTGACTTCAAAAATTCCCTGTTAGCCTAATTTTATCGCGTATTTTTTCTGAAAGAAAGCGGTTTTTACGAATTATTTGTTAATTTTGTAAGAGACAACCAAATGACAGGATTATGGCTGATTGCGACAGATACATACGGTTCGACTGGGCTGCGAAGCGGATGCTACGAGACAAGGCTAACTTCAGCGTACTCGAAGGGCTTATCTCCGTGCTCCTAAACCAGGACGTGAAGATTCAGGAGATTCTTGAAAGCGAGGGGAACCAGGAGGAGGAGAACTCCAAGTTCAACCGAGTCGACATTATGGCGAAGAACCACAAGGGGGAACTCATCATAATCGAGATACAGCTTTCAAGACAGGTGCATTATCTTGAGAGAATACTGTTCGGCGTCGGCAAGGCGCTGAGCGACCATCTGTCGAAAGGTGACCCTTACCGTAAGGTCAAGAAAGTCTACTCGATCAGCATACTTTATTTCGATATCGGAAAAGGAGACGACTACATATATCACGGACAGACCGTGTTCAAGGGCGTACATACCGGCGATATTTTCCAGCTCAGCGAGAGGGACCGCGATTTCCTTAAGATGAAGTCTCCGGAGGAGGTGTTCCCGGAGTATTACCTGTTACGGGTGAACGAGTTCGACAAGGTTGCCTCGACACCGCTTGAGGAGTGGCTTGACTACCTGAAGAACGGGCGCGTGCGTCCGGACACCACCACCCCCGGTTTGAAGGAGGCGAAGGAGAAACTGAATTACCTGCAGATGAACTCCGACGAAAGACGTGCCTACGAACATTATCTCGACAACCTACGGATTGAGGAGGATTGCCTTGAATCCGCAAAACTTGAAGGTCTCGCTGAAGGACGTGCTGAAGGACGCGCTGAAGGTAAAACAGAGGCTATGAATGAAATGGCCAAGAACCTAAAGGAACTTAAAGTCCCGATTGACATAATAATAAAAACCACCGGTCTGTCAGCTAATGAAATAGAATCACTCTAAATCTTACAAGCAAATAAGGTGAAAACTTATGCGATGGAGGCAAATTAAGCCGGATTGACAATTTCGAATGTCAAATCCGGCTTATTTCATCAAATTAAGTTTCCCGAACAAAAAAAATTGAATCCCTCAGAATCTACCGATTTTATCGAGAAGCTGATTAACAGCCGATTCAGGAGAGGCTGCCGATTCAAGACATTTGATGAATTGCGACCCAATTATCGCTCCACGGCTGTACCGACATGCCTCATCGTATGTAGTCTTGTTAGAAATACCAAATCCTATCAATCGAGGATGCTTCAGACCGAGACTGTCAATTCTCTTGAAATAATTGAGCTGTGTCTCATCGAAACTGTCTCGCGCACCTGTGGTCGACGCAGCGGAAACCATATAGATAAATCCTTCACAATGCTCATCTATAAGCCGTATACGCTCATCCGAAGTTTCCGGAGTTATTAGCATGATCATAGGGATGTCATACCTATCGCTCAACTCCTTATACTCTTTCATATACACATCAAACGGAAGGTCAGGAATAATTACTCCGTCTATACCTGCATCCTTAGCCCGTTTGAAAAAGTTCTCTGTCCCCATCTGCATTATCGGATTCATATAACCCATTGTAATAAAAGGGGTATTCGGATTTACCTTACGCGCTTCCTCCACCTGATCAAGAAGCAAACGTAGCGTCATGCCGTTGCGAAGTGCCACAGTACTGCTCTGCTGAATAACCTTACCGTCTGCCATCGGATCCGAGAACGGAATACCCACCTCGATCATATCCACTCCGGCTGCACACAGCGCATTGATCACATCCACAGTAGAATCCAATTTAGGAAATCCGGCTGTAAAATACACGGAAAGTAGATTCTCTGTCTTTTTATTTAGAAGTTCTTTTAATCTATTCATATTAATCCAATTATTATTTAAATTTAATTATTGAAGTGGTTTAAACAACCTCATTATCCCCCTAAATCTCATCGAGGTTCAAAGCCAAATTCAAAATTCAAAATTCATAAATCTCTTGATCAATCCCACGTCTTTGATTCCGGGAGCGACCTCAAAACGACTATTAATATCTACCCCTATAAAGTGCGGATGGTCAAACCCCAAAATCTTATCCTTATCCTCCGGTCCTATCCCTCCGCTCAGCAGAAAATCTGTGTTAATTTCAGCCTTTTGAAGAATGTCCCAATTAAACTTTAATCCGGAACCACCCTTGGAGGGGGTTGCTGTATCAAAAACAAACATATTTACCACTCTTTCATAATCATCGAGTCTTCTGAGACTTTCAATATCTTTTATGGAAATGGCTTTGAGCACCGTCAATCCGCGATCTATTAATCTACCGCATAATTCCGGAGATTCATTCCCATGAAGTTGAACCGCCTTAAATCTGTATTCCTTAACCAGAGAAATGATCTCGTTCTCCGACATATCAACTGTCACAGCAACAGATATAATATCAGCCGGCAGCAATTTAACAAAATCCGGATTCAATACCGAACAATTTCTCGGAGATGGTGGATAAAAGATAAAACCCATATAGTCAGGATGCATCGCAGCAACCGCCGATATATTGTGGGCATCACGCATGCCACACACTTTTATTTTCAATCTATCTCCTGTCATCTCACCCGATTATCGTCAATAAACTTTCTTAATGTTCCTCCGGGATCAAGAGTCGACATGAATGCCTCCCCTATCAGGAAACCATCAAAACCGATTGTTTTCAACCGTTTTACATCCTCAGGAGTTTTGATACCGCTCTCCGCAATCTTCACAATTCCTGACGGCAGCCGGTCCACTAAAAGCGCCGAATTTGAGATATCCGTTGAAAATGAGGTCAGATCACGGTTGTTGACACCCACCATGTCGGCATCATGAGGGACAGATTTCAGTTCGGACAATGAATGAATCTCAACAAGTGTCTGCATTCCGAGTTCATGCGCCATATCATTCAACTGTCTGATCTCTTCTCCGCTTATCATGGCAGCAATAAGCAATATGGCATCGGCACCAAATATCCTTGCCTGATAAATCTGATACTCATCAACTATAAACTCCTTTCTAAGAAGAGGCAATGACGGGGCGGCTACTCTTGCTACGGCAAGATCTGTCAAAGCCCCCCCGAAATACGGGGTGTCTGTAAGAACCGACATGGCAGCAGCTCCACTTTTTGCGTAACTTTCAGCAATCTCTCCCACTTCACTCATAGGAGAGATCTCACCTCTCGAAGGTGACCGGCGCTTATGTTCCGCTATAATCCCGACCTCGTGGTTCAGGATGGAACCTCGCATGGAAATAACCTCCCGACTGACGTCTGAAACCTGTTCCCTCAATTGTTCAAATGGGATAAGTTTTTTCATTGCCGCCACTTCCCTTCGTTTTGTAGCGGCTATATTCTCAAGTATATTCCCTGACATTTTCTTATCGGTTTACCTCTACAAATTTCCTGAAACTATCGAGGGCCGCACCGCTTTCCAATGATTCTTTAGCCTCCCTAACGGCATCCAAAATCGAAAGTTGAGGTTCAAGCGTATGAATGGCGAAAGCTGCATTTGCAATTACACAATTTTTCTTAGGATCCGATGCCCGGTTTGAAAGCACGTCATCAAAAACCTTGGCAGCCTCCTCCACAGTGTCTCCTCCATAGAGATCTTCCTGAGAGCCACCCGTCAGACCAAGATGCTTTGCTTCCATTACCTTTTCGGAGTCATTATTTACCACCTTAAACGGTGACGTAAGAGAAATCTCATCATATCCGTCGAGTGAATGTACAATCGTGCAATTGATGCCCTCATTCTGTGCGATATAACGATAAAGACGCATCAATTTAAGGTTGTATACTCCAAGCAATTGATTTTTCGGCAAAGTCGGGTTGACCAACGGACCGAGCATATTGAAAAATGTACGCATTTTCAATGACCGACGCACAGGTCCGACGCTCTTAAGTGCTGGGCTAAAAAACGGAGCATGCAAAAAACTCACGCCACTTATTTCCAATGATTTGTGAAGTTTGTCAGGATCTGCCGTAAACTTCACGCCATGCTGCTCAAGGACATTAGAGGCTCCGGAAACCGAACTTGCGCCATAATTACCGTGTTTCACGACCTTACGTCCTGCTCCGGCAACAACAAAACATGAGGCGGTAGAAATATTAAATGTATTCTTGCCGTCACCTCCGGTCCCCACGATATCAATAGTGTTGACATCACCAAAATCAACAGCTACGCGACGCTGCAATATGGCATCACGAAATCCTGTAAGTTCATTCGGTGTGATACTTCTCATTAGAAATACTGTCATGAATGCCGACAACTGGTTGTCATTATATTTGCCATCGGCTATATTGAGCATTATGTCTCTTGCCTCTTCCCTTGTAAGGCTTTTATGCTCAAAAAGATTAGATAATATGCGGTTCATAATAATTTCAATGTTCAAGAAAATTTGAAATGATTTTTATTCCATTGGGAGTCAGGAGAGATTCCGGATGAAATTGCACTCCATGCACATCGAAATCCTTGTGTCTAAGCGACATTATCTTGCCGTTCTCATCCCTTGAAGTCACCACAATACACTCCGGCAAGTTATCATCACTGACTATCCAGGAATGATATCTGCCTACAGGAAAATCCTTTCCCATTCCTTCGAAAAGATAATCATCGTCTGTCACATGCACCGGAGTTTGGACTCCATGATACACATCCTCAAGATTTTCGAGCGTTGCGCCAAGGCATTCCCCTATAGCCTGTTCTCCGAGGCATACTCCAAAAATGGGTTTCTTACCGATATATTCATGAAGCAACTCGGGTAGGATACCTGCTTCTGAAGGGATCCCGGGACCCGGAGAAATAATTATTTTATCGAATTCTTCAACCTCCGGAAGTGTAATTTTATCATTTCGCACAACAGTTGGTTCAAAACCCAATTCCCTGACGGCATGAACGATATTATATGTGAATGAGTCATAATTGTCAAGTATCAATAATTTCATGGCGATAGAATTAAATGGTGAAAGATTCCGCTTTAGCAACTGCTTTTACAAGTGCACCGAGCTTGTTATTTGTCTCACAAAGTTCGCTATGAGGATTCGAACGTGCCACGACGCCTGCACCTGCCTGAGAATACAGCCTATTGTCTTTGCTCAAAAAACTCCTTATGGTTATAGCCTGGTTTATTGATCCGTCAAAACCAAAAGTTCCTATACACCCGGCATACGTAACTCTGCTATGAGGTTCAAGTTCATCAATTATCTGCATTGCCCTCACCTTCGGGGCACCACTCAAGGTTCCCGCAGGAAAGGCGTCGCCAAACAATTTATAGACATCCGCATCATCGGGCAACTGCGCTTCGACCCTGCTAACCATATGGATAACATGCGAATAAAATTGTATTTGCTTCAAATATTCCACTCTCACCTTACCTCCGCTTCTGCTTAAGTCGTTCCTTGCAAGGTCTACAAGCATTATGTGTTCCGCATTCTCCTTCGGATCCTTTAACAACTGCTCTGCAAGTTCATGATCCTTCTTGTCATCACCGGTTCTTTTAAACGTTCCGGCGATAGGATCAATATAAGCTTTTCTATCTGCCGTGACCCTAAGATGAGTTTCGGGAGAAGACCCGAACACCTTGAAACTACCAAAATCGAAGAAGAACAGATATGGCGAGGGATTTACACTACGCAACGCCCTATACACATTGAACTCATCACCTGTGAAGCCTTGAGAAAACCTACGCGACGGTACTATCTGAAAGACATCTCCCCTACGAGCATGAGCAATACCTTTTGCCACCATCGCTTCAAACTCTTCATCACTAACAGTCGACTCAAGGTCATCAGCTGCCTTAAAAGGGTAGATTGCAATATTATTGTTGCGGATAATAGAAATCAATTCCTCGGTCTTGGATGATTCCCCTTCCGGAATATTTTCTATAATAGTCATCTCATTTCTGAAATGGTTCACCTGAATTACAAACCTATATAAGAAATATTGCATATCAGGGATATCTACGAACTTTTTTTCACGGGGTTGAATAGAGACAGATGGCTCAAAATAGCGGACTGCATCGTAGGCGGTGAATCCAAACAACCCATTAAAAATTTTAGAATCATTAAGATCATTCGAATAAGAGCGGATATAATCACGCAATGCAGAAGTCACATCTTCAGCCGGTTTATGAAATTCCACTCCATTTGGATAACGGCATATTATCTCTTCGTTAACGACAGTGAATGATCCTATGGGATCAACGCCGATTAGAGAAACAGAATTTTGAGAAGTGTGATAGTCCGAACTTTCAAGTAGTGCCGAACAAGGATAAAGATCCCGAATTTTGAGGTAAAGACCGACAGGAGTCTCCAGGTCTGCCGAAATTACCGATATATTTTGTTTAAGATTCATAACAGTTATCAATTATCAATTAGCAATTAGTAATTAGCAATTCTCTAATTATCAATTATCCATTATCAATTATCCATTAAATTGCCATTTGCAAGATAGGTCTGCATATCCTTGTCACCTCTTCCTGAAACGTTGATAACCACAATATCTTCAGGATCAAATTTCTTTTGGTCAAGAACCGCAAGGGCATGCGAAGATTCAAGAGCAGGGATAATACCTTCAAGCCGCGTCAGCAGATAAGCTGCGGAAAGAGCCTCCCGGTCTGATACGGCTGCCACATCAGCTCGTCCCGATGTTGCAAGATAAGCATGAAGAGGTCCCACCCCCGGATAATCAAGACCCGCGGATATAGAATATGGCTCCGTGATTTGACCATCTTCCGTCTGCATCACCAATGTGCGAGATCCATGTATAATACCTTCTTTGCCAAGACGGATAGTAGCGGCACTTTCACCGGTATCAATGCCAAGCCCGGCTGCTTCCGCAGCTATAAGTTTCACAGACGGATCTTTCAAGAAATGATAGAATGCTCCTGCCGCATTACTACCACCCCCTATGCAGGCAATCACGTAATCAGGCAGTTCCTTACCCGTCTGCGCTTTCAATTGTTTGCGGATTTCCTTACTGATAACCGATTGAAATCGTGCCACCATTTGAGGATATGGATGAGGGCCAACCGTGCTTCCGATCACATAAAATGTATCAACCGGATTACAACACCAGTCTCTGATAGCTTCATTTGTAGCATCCTTGAGGGTTTTGTTTCCCGATTCCACCGGCACCACCTTTGCCCCAAGCATTTTCATTCTTTCCACATTAGGTTGTTGTCTTGCCACATCTGTAGCTCCCATGTAGACAATACATTCCAATCCCATAAGAGCGCATACGGTGGCTACCGCGACTCCATGCTGCCCGGCGCCCGTCTCGGCTATTATCCTGGTTTTTCCCATTCTTTTTGCAAGAAGCACACTACCGATAGCATTATTGATTTTGTGCGCACCTGTGTGACAAAGATCTTCCCGTTTCAGATAGATATTTGTGCCATAATGCTCAGAAAGCCTCTTCGCATGATACAACGGCGTGGGACGCCCTACATAATCACTTAACAACTGCTCATATTCAGCAATAAAATCCGGATCATCTATATATTTTGTAAAGGCTTCATTTAGTTTCTCTACATTCGAATGAAGTATTTCCGGAATATAGGCACCTCCGAAAGGCCCGTAATACCCGTTTTCATCCACGGGCAAGAAAGGATCTATAAATTTATTTTCCATTTTTATATTATAGTGGATATTGTTTGTCTTTTGGGTAGTCTTAAATTGCCTTTCCGATTTTATTCCGGCACCAAAGCGCTTTTCATAACGTTTATCAAAAAGAAAAGCCACCGGAATGAACATCCGATGGCTTTAAGATTTTAATTATTTCCTTAGATTGAAAAAATCGTATCTAAATATGCACATGCGATCAACGCCATCGGAGATTATCACCGATGCGCCACCAACCACGCATATTTATACTATTATTCATACGATTTCTGTTTTATGCTGCAAAATTATAAACTTTCTTTTAATAAACCAAATTTTAATACAAAAAGTTTACAATTTATTTTATAATATTTCAATTAAAATTTAGCCTGATTTATAAATATACAGTTAAATAGTTGTTTCGGAAACCATTTGCCACACGCATTTTGGCTTTGTATTCATGTTTCCTCGCAAGATTTCCATCCTCATGCCCGGAAGTTTTGACAACTGTGGCAGATGGGACAATATTGATCCAGTTTTCATTCTGCCTGCGGGCGTCAACCTTATCGTTGTCAATATTCTGATATGCCACCACTTCCCCATCCTTCACCTTAATCTTGATGGGAGTTGCTTGACCATAGTCGTAAACCCATGCTATTATTGCCCTATAATCTTCCGCTTTATTTTTTGTTTGTGCATTAAGAGAGTCTTGCCCCCCGAAAAGGAAAGCCAGCAATATCATTCCTAATGATAACCATTTAAGCCGAGTCGTAGTGTGCTTCATATCTTTTATACCGTTTAATATGTAGTCTGTAATTGTTTACAAAGTTAACATATAAATTTCAATTAAAGATAACATTTATAATATTTTTAGATTTGCTGTTTAAGAATGTCTGAATAGAAGCTCCTTTTCTATGTCCGAAATATTGCAACCCATCTCTTCAAGAAGCACAAGATAGTGATACAACAGGTCTGACGCTTCATAGACAAACCGGTTGCGATTGCCGTCAACCGCTTCTATTGCAGATTCCACCGCCTCTTCCCCAACCTTTTGTGCTATCTTTTTTACTCCTTTTATAAACAGTCGGGTGGTATAAGAATTTTCAGGCATTTCCTCATGGCGCTTTTTAATCAACGCAGAAAGTTTTCTAACAAACCCCTCCTCTGCCGGGGTATCGAAACATGACTCTGTGCCACGATGGCAAGTAGGACCCATCGGATTCGCCTTTATCAATAGGGTATCACCATCACAATCCAAATACATTTCAACTACCTTCAAAAAGTCACCCGATGTCTCCCCCTTCGTCCACAATTGCTTACGGGTGCGACTGAAAAAAGTTACATTTCCGGTAGCGAGGGTTTTCTCAAACGCTTCCCGGTTCATATATCCGAGCATCAAGACTTTCATCGAGACAGCATCCTGAATAATTACAGGGAGCAAACCGTCGGCACATTTATCAAGCTTAAAATCCTCAAATTTCATACAATTCAAAATTCAAAATTCTTAATAACATCTCACTTCAATCCCTTTATCTAAAAGCTTCTTTTTTAGCTCACTGATAGTTATTTCTCCATAATGGAATATACTCGCGGCAAGGGCTGCATCAGCTTCACCGGATTTTAAAACTTCTGCAATATCCTCCACACTCCCGGCACCACCTGAAGCTATCACTGGAATTGAAACAGTCCTGCAAAGTTGAGCAAACGTGTCGCATGGATAGCCATTCCTCGTCCCGTCATGATCCATTGAAGTAAACATAATCTCTCCTGCCCCTCGTTTTTCAACTTCTTTTGCCCATGAAAACAGATCTAAATCCGTCAGACGCGAGCCCCCATGAGTAGTGACACGCCACATCCCATCCACTCGTTTGGCATCAATTGCTACAACCACAAACTGCCTGCCGTAACGCGCTGCAATCTCTGTGATGAGTTGTGGATTTGCAACGGCAGCACTATTAACAGTAATTTTATCAGCTCCGGCATCCAAAAGCCTTGAAGCATCTTCCACAGATGATATTCCTCCGCCTACAGTGAAAGGTATGTTGATACGTTCGGAAATACGCTTCACAAGATCTGTGAATGTAGACCGGTCTTCTTTCGATGCGCTTATATCAAGATATACAAGTTCATCGGCACCTTCCGCTGCATAACGGGCTCCGAGTTCTACAGGATCCCCCACATCTGAGAGTCCCTCAAAATTTATCCCTTTTACGGTTCTTCCGTTTTTAACATCAAGACACGGTATTATTCTTTTTGCCGGCATAACTCTTAATATTAATTGATAGTTCAGAATAGATAATTGATAATTGACGGAATTGAGAAATGGATAATAAACTGAATCAAAAAATAATTATCCATTATCAATTATCCATTATCAATTCATTCAGTTTTATTCTTCCTTCATAAATAGCCTTCCCTACAATCACACGGTCAAGTCCATGGTTCTTAAGCCTTTTGATATCTTCCATTGAAGATATACCTCCGGAAACCGTGAAATCTATTATTGGATATCTTTTTGCAAGATCCACATATAATTCTGTCGATGGTCCCTGAAGCATTCCGTCTTTCGAAATATCGGTGACAATCGCTTCCTTTAGTCCATAGGGTAAAAATCTCTCCAGAAGATCATCTATCGTAAAAGATGAATCTTCAAGCCAACCGCCCACAGACACCATCCCGTCTCTTAAATCGGCGCCAAGGATTATCCTGTCGCCTCCAAACTCTATAAGCCATTCCTCCATCAAGACCGGCTGTTTGACTGCAAGACTTCCGATAATCACATGATCAGCACCGGCATCAATCACAGCCTCAAGATGCTCTCTGCATTTGATTCCACCACCCCATTCGATATCAAGCGACGTTGATCCGGCTATCTCCCTCAGCGATTCGAGATTGCATGGATGTCCCGCTTTAGCTCCATCAAGATCTACTACGTGTATGCGTTTTATGCCCACCTCCTCATATAACTTTGCCATTTCTACAGGGGTGGCAGCGTATGTAGTCTTCTGATTATAGTCCCCTCGCGATAATCTGACACACTGCCCTTCAATAATATCTATAGCCGGGATAATTTTCATTTTTTATATTTTAAACAGAACTTTTACTATAATGATAAGAAATTTGCAATAATTCTCTCACCTACCTCTCCACTTTTCTCAGGATGAAACTGAACTCCATAGAAATTTTCATATTTCAAGGCTGCTGAAAACATCTCCGGATGATGTGATGTCGCAATAGTATCAGGACATAGCGGAGCATAATAACTATGCACGAAATAAACGTAAGGATTTTTCTCCACACCCTTAAAAAGGTTACTTTCCAGATTAGAAATCCGACTCCATCCCATGTGTGGGACTTTTATCCCCTGCATCTCTGAAAAACGTTTCACTTTCGCATCAAAAATACCCATACATTCGGCATTTCCCTCTTCCGAATGACGACACATCACCTGCATTCCTACACATATACCCAACACCGGACGACGAATTTTCCATATCACTTCCGGTAATCCAAGCCTTTTGAGATTTACCATAGCTTCTGAAGCATTACCCACACCCGGAAGAATCACGTGGTTCGCCCTACTTATCTGTGTATGATCGGATGTCAATACCCATTCCGCGCCAAGTCTGCCAAGGGCGTTACCCAAAGAGCAGATATTACCCATATTATAATCTATAACGGCTACCATATTTTATCTAAATCAATTAATCTGTTACAACACCCCTTTACTTGAAGGAAGTTCATAGCTAAAAGGATCTCGCTTAAAAGCCATACGCAATGCCCGCGCAAATGCCTTAAATACACCCTCTATCAGATGATGGTTGTTATCCCCTTTTGCAAATATATGTAGGTTGCATTTCATTGCACAACATAATGATTGGAAAAAATGCTTAAACATTTCTGTAGGTGTGTCTCCCACATATTCCCGGGTGAATTCCACATCCCACTGAAATTCAATGCGTCCCCCAAGATCTATCAAAACCATAGCTCGGCTTTCATCCATCGGAAGTACAAATCCATATCTCTCTATCCCTCTTTTGTCGCCGAGAGCCTGTAACAATGCCTCACCAAGGGCAATAGCCACATCTTCCATTGTATGATGCTCATCCACCTCAAGATCTCCCTTACATCTGGCAACAAGAGAAATCCCTGAATGGTGTGGGATCTGCCAAAGCATATGGTCGAAAAATTTCAGTCCCGTGTCAATTTCTGATTTTCCATTGCCGTCAAGGTCTACCTCAATCTCTATGTCAGTCTCCGAAGTGGAACGTAAGATTTTGCATGTCCTGCCGTGAGACAAAATGAATCTGGCGATTGCATGCCAGTCTTCAGAAACAAATGAGGCATCTTCATTTTCTTCTGAGCCAAGTAAAATGCCCATGGCTCCCAAATTTTTCGCAAGTTGTATATCCGAGCTTCTGTCACCCACTACGAAACATTGAGAAAGGTCATAATCCCCCTTTAAATATTCTGTAAGCATTCCCGTCCCGGGTTTGCGGGTAGGAAGATTATCTTCAGGGAAACTGCAGTCAATCAACTGATCATCAAACACTACACCTTCACCTTCAAGAGTAGAGAGCATCTTATTGTGTGCAGGATAAAACGTTTCCTCAGGGAAAGAATCACTCCCGAGACCATCTTGATTTGAAACCATTACCAATTCGTAGCCCTTATTCATCAAAGAACGTAAAGAGGTGATTGCCCCCGGCACAAACTCAAGTTTTTCCAGCGAATCAATCTGTTCGTCGGCAGGCTCTTTTATTATTGTGCCGTCCCGATCTATAAATATCGCTTTTTTAAGTCGTGTCATTTTCTGTAATCTTTTATCAGTTGAAGAGTTCGCTGATTTTCTTCCGGAGTACCGATCGTTAACCGTAAAGTATTGTCACAACCCGGCATTTTCGAACGGTTGCGTACTATAACCCCATTCTTTATAAGATAATCATAGATGGCGTTTGCATCTGTGACTTTCACCAACACGAAATTAGCATCCGTGGGATATACCTTATCCACGCATTGTGCCTCAGGAAGGCACTCATACATAATCTTCGCCCATTCTTTGATCATCGGTATCTGATCTCCTGTGCCGATCTCGATGCGACGAAGAAGTTCATCCTGCACGATGCGGCTCATGTTGTAGGGATATTTCACACGGTCGAAAAATTCTATCACTTCCGGAACTGCAAACGCCATTCCAGCTCGCATACCTGCCATACCCCATGCCTTGGAAAATGTGCGAAGCACTATTATATTGTTATGTGAAGAAATGTCTGGAAGCAACGACCCTTTCGCCGAAAAGTCCACATAAGCCTCGTCAACTACAAGCATACCGCCGAATCCGTCGGCAAGACGCAGCAAGTCTTCTTTAGCAAAAGCATTACCTGTGGGGTTATTGGGGCTGCATACCCACATGAGCTTTGTATGGCTGTCCACTGCCTCAAGAAGTTTATCTACAGGCAGAGAGAAATCCTCATTAAGCTGCACCTCCCTTAACTCAACATCGTTGATTGCTGCAGCCACTTTATAGACACCATAGCTCGGAGTGATAGCCACTGCATTATCTACACCGGGCTCACAAAAAACTCTGAACGTGATATCAATAGCTTCATCACTGCCCGCACCTCCGACAAAGATTGATTCTGCCGGCACACACATCATTTCAGAGATTTTTTTCTTAAGAACCTTCTGATGAGGATCGGGGTAACGGTTCACCCCATTATTATATGGAGATTCGTTGGCATCAAGCCACACGGAAATATCGCCACCTTGGAATTCATCCCGGGCGGTAGAATATGGCTCAAGAGCCAATATATTTTTTCTTATAAGAGTAATTACGTCCACCGTTTTCTAATCAATATATAATTCATAATGCATAATTCATAATTCTCAACGAATTATAATAATACTGAAATACGAAATCATACATTATGAATTATGAATTATGAATTCTCACATCAACCGCCATCGCATGTGCGTCCAACCCTTCGGCATGAGCCATTGTCGTGATAACAGAAGAAAGCAAATCAAGCCCCTCAGGAGTGAGTTCTTGATATGTGATCTTATGCATGAAACTGTCGATATTCACTCCACTGAATGAACGTGCCCATCCTGATGTAGGCAGTGTATGATTAGTTCCTGAAGCATAATCCCCAGCACTTTCCGGAGAATAATTGCCGATAAAAACACTTCCGGCTGCAGTTATCTTTTCTGAAGCCTCCCAAGGATCCTTTAATGATAATATAAGGTGCTCGGGAGCATAGGCATTGGCAAATTCAATCATCCTATCCCTATTTGGAAATGTAATTATCCTACTATGCGATAATGAACCTTCTATAGAGTCTCTACGTGGCAACCTTTCCGCAAGACGCTCAACATGTTCAGCTACTTCCTTGGCTATTTTTTCAGAGCTGCATACCGCGATTGCCTGACTGTCAGGTCCATGCTCAGCTTGCGAGAGCATATCTGCCGCTACGAACATAGGATTGCTCGTATCATCCGCAAGAACCATAACTTCACTTGGACCCGCAGGCATGTCGATTGCCGTATACCGGCTGACAATCTGTTTCGCCTTAGTAACGAATCTATTGCCCGGTCCGAAAATCTTATTTACCTTAGGCACACTTTCCGTCCCGAAAGCCATTGCTGCAATTGCCTGAGCTCCGCCGATTCTAAACACTTTGTGTATCCCGCAAAGTTTTGCCGCGAATAAAATTTCCGGAGCAATACAATGTTCACCATTCTGAGGAGTACACAGAACAATCTCTTTGCATCCGGCAATGGATGCAGGGACAGCAAGCATGAGCACAGTGGAAAAAAGAGGAGCTCTCCCTCCGGGTATATACAATCCCACCCGCTGCACGGCTATAGCTTTTTGGATGCATTTCACTCCGGGAGTGGTTTCACACTCTATCGGATGAGGGAGCTGCGCCTTATGAAAAGCAGCTATGTTTGCAGCTGCCTTACGTATCGCATCGGCAACATCCATACTGACCTTGGCAGCTCCCGCTTCGATCTCTTCCTCAGAAATGAGAAGTGAGGTGCCATAATAATTATCAAATTTTCCGGCAAATTCAAGGAGCGCTTCGTCTCCCCTCTCCTTAATCTGCGAGATAATATCCTCTACAGACTTTTCAATATCTACGTCATCCGGAATATTTCTCTCGCATAATGATTCCCAAATTTCCTTTGGGGGATTAATAATCAGTTCCATTATCTAATCACGTTTTCGAGAGCAAGCACAAGGATATCGGCAGCCCCAATGTTTTTAAGTTTCTCTATCTTCTCCCAAAGATCGTCTTCATGGATTACAACATGAAGCGACACCCATGCCTTGTCTGCCAATGGTAAAAGTGTCGGACTCTTCATCCCGGGGAGTAATGCAACCGCCTCTTCTATTTTATCTTTAGGCAGATTCATGAGCACATACTTCATTCCCCTGCTCTCAAGAATGGATCGGAAACGGAACATCAATTTGTTGATATCCTTTTCTTTTTCATCTTCGAGGTGAGGATTGGCAATCAATACTGCCTCTGAATTTATAACCGTTTCTTCTTCACGGAGACCATTCTGAATCAATGTTCCTCCCGAAGAGACAATATCGAAAATGGCATCAGCCATACCTACTGCAGGAGCCACTTCCACAGACCCCGCTATCTCATGGACGAATGCATGGATATTATGTTCGGCAAAATAGTTACGAAGAATGACAGGATAGGATGTAGCCACACGTTTACCCTCGAACCACTTTATTCCCGGATAATCCACAGCCTTGGGGACGGCGAGAGACAGACGGCAGGCACCAAATCCAAGGTTCATCTTGACATCTACATCTTGTTCCTTTTCAAGGACTTCATTTAAACCGACAATTCCTATGTCTGCAACCCCCATGGCAACAGCCTGCGGAATGTCGTCATCACGAAGATACAACACATGCAAGGGAAAACCTTTGGCATCTGATATTAATTTACGATGACTTGCGGATGCAGTTATTCCCGCATCCGCCATAAGGGCAACAGTGTCTTCATTGAGACGCCCCTTGTTCTGAATGGCGATTGTTAACATATTTTTACCCGTAGAAATGTTTCACCCTTTGGCGAATATCATATTAATACTAATGACTGCAAATTTACCGTTTTCATTGCATTAATGCAAGTATATTCAGATTAAATATCAAATTAAGTCACAAAATAATATTTTTTGATATATTTTATACAAGTACTCATAATAATTTATTCAACTTTCGCAAGCGAAAGTTGAGGGTTATGAGGTTATAAGGTTAATCTCCATTTGTGGATAGATTTCAGGTTTTCCTAAGGATCATGTGCAAATATACCCTTTTAACCCCTTAACATTCAAACCTTAAATATGCTTGCGAAACTTAAATCATTTATCTAATGAATTGATATATTCATTAAGTTTTTTGTAAAACGGATGAACTGTCAAAGTAGGGACATTTCCAATAATCAATAATTTCATCCTGGCTCTTGTCATTGCAACATTCATCCGTCGCAAATCACGTAAAAAACCTATATTTCCCCCCTCGTTGCTCCTCACCATGGAGATGACTATCACGTCTCTTTCCTGACCTTGGAATCCATCTACGGTATCCACTGTGATGTTATGGCGGAATGGCTTGAAAAAAGGTGTCCGCTTTATCAGATGCCTCAGATATCTCACCTGAGCCCTATAAGGAGATATGAGACCTACATCTATACTCTCGTCAAGAAACCTACCCTTCCCTATTCTTTCTATGTATTTTTGAAGCGACAGTAAAGTTATAAGCGCTTCATCTTTATTGATCCTACCGTAATTTTCACCGGCAAGTGATTCCCTGAATGTCACCGCGACATTGTCAGTAGTGACCTCATTCTCCCCATCGGTTTCAAGTGAAGCAGTGTCTATCCATTCTATAGGGGTGTCATAATCAAGTATCCCCCTCCATTTCACGTCAGGAGCGGCTTGCATTGCCCCTTTATAAAACCAATCGCTCGAAAACCGCATTATCTCCTCATTCATGCGATATTGTGTGGTAAGAAGAATGACAGTTTCAGGATGGTTTGCAACAATTCTTTCCATTAATGATTTGCCAAGCCCACCCTTCAGGGCTTCATAGCATTTCACTGTAGGGGGCAGCTGGCAATGGTCTCCGGCAAACACAACTCTCCCCGCCCTACGCATAGGAATCCAGCAAGCGGCTTCCAGTGCCTGGGCAGCTTCGTCTATAAAGAGCGTGGAGAATTTCATACCTTCTAATAAACGGCTTGAACTTCCCACCAATGTGGATGCGATCACATGTGCATTGCTGAATAAATCATTATTGATTCTTATCTCCAGTTCAGTTGCCTTTCCTTTGAGCCGGTCCATTTTCTGATGCCATTGGTCTGTGCCATGGCGTCGTGCAGACTGCAATTCTCTTATTGCCTTGCGTATGCTCCAAAGGGTTGGATAATCAGGATGAGCCTCAAATCTTCGTTCGTAGGTAAAAGACAACATTTTGTCGTTTACCCTCGAAGGATTTCCAAGACGCAATACATTTATTCCTCTGTCTGTCAACTTTTCTGAAATCCAATCGACTGCCATGTTGCTCTGAGCACAAACGAGCACCTGACTTTCGCGTCGGAGAGTTTCATGAATCGCTTCGACAAGAGTCGTGGTCTTGCCGGTTCCCGGAGGGCCATGTACTATCGCCACGTCTTTTGCCCTCAACACTTTATTTACACCCTCTTCTTGAGTAGCATTAAGATATGGGAATCGCATCCGACTTAGCGACAATTCCTGTGCTTTACGGTGTGAGTAAATCAGGTCACGCAATTCTCCGAGTCTACCTTTAGCATTTATTGTCCGGTCTATCGCCTCAAACATAGAGCGATAGGTGGTTTCATCAAATGATAGCACAACTCCCGCTTCTCCAGTAGACAACAGACTGAGATCCGCACTGTCAGATACCGCCACAGCCATACGGTCTTCGTCAACAAAACTCACAGTACCTGAAAACAAATGACGCACCGTCCCGTCGGTCTTTGTAACAAACAATGACACAGGTTTGCCATACTCGAAATTATGATCGGCATCCTCAGATGGATTTTTACGTTCAACCTCTACAATCCGTTGATTGAGTGAATTAAAATAACTACGCCCGATATGCAAAGGAAACCATGCATCGCCTCTGTCGGCAAGACGTGTCACACCGATTTTCTCAGTCAACTCACTGAAAGCCTTCCTTTCAGCTTCATATTCCAGTTGCAGAAGACGTCGTTGTTCTGTAAAAGCCTGTAGAGAACTATTCATACCGCGAATTTAATACTTTTTTCTTTTATGGCAAAATACGTGTTTTTGACCAACTAATAAGCATATTTGGGATATTTATTGCATTTATATCATCAGAAAATATTAACTTTGCATAGTCTATTTAATTACATCCCTTGGAGCGGATACTTATGAACCCGTTCATTTTCTCGGGGAAAAGGGATTACATAACCATAATTATTCAAAATATGACTTTTTTTACTCTCAAGAACAGCGTGATTTCCGCACTGTTTCTTCTTTCCTCTGCAACTGCCCTCGCTGAGGGTTATCAAGTAAATACTCTCAGCACCCGCCAACTTGGCATGGGACATGCCGGAATCGGAATGAAATTAGGAGCGGAAAGCCAATTCTTCAATCCTGCCGGCATGGCATTTATGAACAACAAGGTGGAAGCTTCAGCTTCCTTCAATGCCATATTTCCTAAATGCACCGCCAAAGTCGGAGATAAGGATTATCACACTGACAACAAGGCATCCACACCTCTCAGCGCATTCGGAGCCTTCAGCATCTACGACAATTTGAAGGCAGGCATTTCATTCTATACCCCTTATGGCAGTTCTATCAACTGGACAGACAATTGGCCCGGAGCCACTCTCATCCAATCGGTAGATTTGAAAGCTTACACGGTTCAACCTACAATCTCCTGGCAAATTATCCCCAATCTCTCCGTGGGAGCAGGTCTTACTTTCACATGGGGATCAGTGAATCTAAACAAGGGATTGATTTCCGGTGCCGAACTTGACGCAATACTTGCAATGATGGGGAGCGAATACCGTTTCGGGGATGTGACTCCTGCGTCTGTAAATCTCAACGGTAAGGCAGGGGTGGCTTTTGGAGTAAATCTTGGATTGATGTATGATTTCTCTAAAAATGTCACCGCAGGAGTAAACTTCCGGTCAAAAAGCATGATGAAAGTAAAAGCCGGCAAAACAGAAGTGAGCTATGCCACATCCGACCCCGCTATTCTTGGATTGCTTGCGTCAAAGCTTGATGGAATTTCAAAAACCGATTTCAGTGCCGAGATGCCTTGTCCCGCCACGCTCGGATTCGGGGTCTCTTGGCACAACGACCGAGTGATAGCAGACATCGATGCCCAACTCACTTTCTGGAACGCTTACAAAAATCTTGACATCGCTTTTGAAGGGGCGTCTCAATTCGACCAACATCTTGAAAAGAACTATCATAATTCATGGCTTGTCAGAGCGGGTGTGGAATGGAAAACCACTCCACGTCTTGACCTTAGAGCCGGATTGATGGTAGACTTCTCTCCATGTGACAAAGATTTTTATAATCCTGAAACTCCGGGTATGACTAAAATCGAACCGACCCTCGGGCTCACATTCCGTCCCATCCCCTGTCTCGGAGTGAATGTCGGGGCAATGTATGTGGCAGGTCTCGGCATTAAAGATGCATCATATACAAGTCCCGGCGTACTGACGGGGCAGCCGGTCAAATTCTCCGCCGACTACACTCTCCACTCCTGGGTGGCGTCAGTAGGAATCTCCCTCGCGTTCTGAAACACATCCGGATATCTTCTCCGCCACACATATATACAACCCGATAAATCTGCCGGGGGATGAAATACAAAAAATATTTCATCCCCCGGCAGATTTATTACGAACTATTCCGTCCAGGCAATTGTTGAAAGACAAAATAACTTCTTATTAAAAAGTTCCCTTAAAACTATATAACTATGAAAAAACTTTCCAGCAAGGTTGTGCATGCATTCGCTGCAACCGTATTTTCAATGGTGACATTCGGGACGTTCGGTCAAGACTCAATTCCCGCCATAGTAAAAGATCATCGAACTAATCCTGACGTATATTTCCTTCAAGAAGGCGATGTCCCCAATAGCTTCATTCTTCTTCCTCCACCTCCCGACGGAGGGTCTATCGCATTCTTGCTCGATCAGGCACGCTACAACTGGGGCAAGCTCCAGCGCGACACTCCACGCGGAGATGTGGCATGTTCTGATGCAAATGTGGGTGGCGACGGAGTGCCTATGGCATTTTCAGAAGCTTTCGGTATTGACATAACCGAAGACGGCACCCCTGAAATCTATAAGCTCGTGGTAGGTATGCGTGAAGATGCCGGTGATCTGGGCACACGGGAGGCAAAAAATTATTATAACCGCACACGCCCATTCTGTTTCTATGAGGAAGACACCTGCAACCCAACCCAACAGGCAGAACTTTCCACCAACGGCTCATACCCATCGGGACACACCTCCATAGGCTGGGCCACCGCCCTCGTGCTCGCGGAATTAAACCCTGAACGCCAGAACGAAATCCTTAAGCGCGGATATGATATGGGTGAGAGCCGAGTGATCTGTGGCTATCATTTCCAGAGTGATGTCGACGCCGGACGCCTCACGGGAGCGATGACAGTGGCACGACTACACGCAGACCCAGGTTTCAACAAACAACTTGCCAAAGCTAAAGCTGAATTCAAAAAACTGAAGAAACAAGGGAAAGTGGAGAAAGGCACTCCTGTTCCCACACCTACTGAATAAATGACAGCACAATTGCAGACTCCGGACATCACTGCCGGAGTCTACTATTCACATCTTTTCCATTTCCACATTAAGCTAAAAATCAATTAACTATGAAAACTTTATCTATAGCCATTGCTGCGGTGGCTCTTTTCGTCACCCCTATATATGCCGAAGACGAACCAACACTGTCTCTCAAACCTACAGGGAGAATCCTTATGGACGGAGCTGCATATTTCGACGGCAACAAACATCTCGCTCCCGGTGAATCCAAGTTTGTAACCGGTGTCACAATCCCCGATGTGCGCCTCGGGTTAAAAGCCACCTACGGGAAATGGAAAGCAAAAATCGACATCGGTTTTGCAAACGGGAAAGTGGGGATGAAAGACATTTATTTAGAATATGATCTCAACACCCACAATCTGTTCCGACTTGGATATTTCGTGCCGCAGTTCGGTCTAAATTCCACGACAAGTTCTTCCATGAAACCGTCTTACGAAGAAGAGGAATCCAACGATTTCTTCTATTCAAATCCGCGCCTTATTGGTCTGATGCATATTTTCAATAAGGGAGAATTTTTCGCCGGCACAACAGCGTTTGTGGAGGGGAATGCAATTTCCAAACCCGCCAATGAACTTGGGAAACAGGGATGGGGAGCACAGACACGTCTTGTATGGAGACCTCAGCATGAAGATGGAAAAGCTTTCCAGATCGGCTCTTCATTCAATTATTCCTCCCCAACAGCCTTCGATCACACCGGTTATGAATATAAAGTGAATTTCCCGAGCCGAGTGTCTAAAATCCTGTGTCTCGATGCAAAGATCACAGATGCTCGGGGACTTTTTAAAATGAGTCCTGAACTTCTTTTTTCAAGAGGCAGGTTTGCATTTGAATGCCAATATTATTATATGAATGTAGCACGCAAGAACGGACTTCACCGATACACGGCACAAGGCGCTTACGGCATGTTCCGCACATTGCTGATAGGTTCACGATATCAATATTCCGACTCTGACTGCGGTCTTGCCACACCTTCACCACATTCTCTGGAATTATGTCTGGGTTATAATTACACGGATGCAAACGACAAAAAGGCAGACATTTACGGTGGCAAACTTAACGATGTGAACTGCACTCTCAATTATTATATCAACAAATATATGATAGTGCGCCTCCGCTACAGCTACACCAGCGTTCGTGACCGCTATTTTCCATCTGTCGATGAGAACGGCACGACCTTCAACACCGTCACTCCGAACAGACACGTCAATCTACTTGAAGCCCGCCTTCAAGTGATTTTCTGATCCCATTCGCCACTCGACATATCATCTGCCAATAAGATGTATGATTAAAAAACGAGTCGCGGCTATGACTGCCGCGACCCGTTTGTACAGGAAGTGGGACTCGAACCCACACAGCCGGTAAAGGCCAAAGGATTTTAAGTCCTTCGTGTCTACCATTCCACCATTCCTGCAACTCTTTGCAGACCTTCTTTCAACCTTCAGCTAACTTTGCCAGCCTCTGTGTCAGGAAGGATTTGCAAGTGCAAAGATAGTTTATTTCCATCTTATATTGACATAATAAATATATTTTAACTTTTCACTGCACGCATTTTGCAGTCTTGCTTCATAATTTTGCATCGTATCTCAGGAATCATATCCTGTTGATATGCCGCCAAAACAAATTAAAAACATCGCCCAAACAAAATTATGAAGATTATGAAAAAGTTAAATCACAAAATTGAATACGGAGACCGTATATTTGCCAGACTTACAATGGGACAACGCACTATCATCGAATTTATCGCCGACCGCGTTTCCGATCTATCCGAGCTCCTCGCACAACTTCGGCATCTCACCCGTGGACTTCGCGGACTCGCCACACTCCATCTCCGCAATCAAAGTAAAGGATGGAGCGATCAGCGCCCAATAATGTTGTACGCACAAAACATGCCTGAAAGCGCACCGGTCATACCGTCATCGCCATTCCAGACCACAAAACCGGACAGATTCTCAAACATGCCGGCATTAGGTCATTATTCCCTTTAAAATCCGATTTCCTAATCTGGAAGTGAGGTTGATAGGGAATAAGGTTTGTCTGACATATTTATTCCCCGCTTCTTATTGGGTTTTGATGCCATCTCAAACTCAAGAACGCCACCTTTCATTATCTCATCATGCGTGAGATAAGTGTTTGTATGCAATTTGCCGTTCAATTTCACATTCTTAACGTAGCGGTTTTTATCACTCACGCCCTTCGCCTTTATCACCAGACTGTTCCCGGCAGGGAGCGATACTTCCATATATGGCAAATATGGAGCGCCTATCACATATTGATCTGATCCTGGACATACCGGATAAAAACCCATTGCGGTAAAGATATACCACGCCGACATCTGTCCGCAGTCATCGTTTCCTCCGAGACCTCGTATATCATTACGATACATCTTGTTCATAATCTCCCGAACCCAATATTGAGTTTTCCAAGGCTCTCCGGTCCAGGCATACAAATATGGTATATGATGACTCGGCTCATTGCCATGCACATACCCTCCTATAAGGCAATCTTCTGTCACATCCTCATTATCTGCATAATATTTGGGATCAAGATGCATGTTGAACAAAGAATCAAGACGGCTGACAAATCTCTTTTCCCCACCCATTATATCAATCAGCCCTGCAACATCATGAGGTACATGGAAAGAGAAATTCCATGAATTGCCTTCAATAAATCCCTCTCCTGAAGTCTGACATGGATCAAAATTATCTTTAAATTTTCCATCAGAATATTTTGGACATGCAAAACCTGATTGCTTATGGAATATGTTCTTATAATTTAATGCTCGTTTTTTATAGACATCGGCGGTCTTACTATCGCCGGCAAGAACCGCTGTCTTATAAATTGTCCAGTCGTCGTATGCATATTCAAGTGTAGTGGAGCTCCCTATACTGCTGTTGTTGAAGGGTACATATCCATATTTCAAATAATCCGAGATGCCTTCGAAATATTCCACATTTGAAGTTGTAACCATAGCAGCCAAGAGTTCGGAAGGATTCAGTTTCAATCCTTTTGTATATGCATCTGAAAGGACAGACACTGCATGATATCCACTCATACACCAGTTGTCGTTAGCCATGTGGCTCCAAACGGGAAGCAATCCGTGGACACTTTGTTGCTGATGGCGCAACATGCTTGTGACCATATCAACAGATCTGTCAGGTTTAAACAGGGTCAGGAAAGGATGCAATGCCCGATAGGTATCCCAAAGCGAAAAAACAGTATAATTTGTGAATCCATCCGCTTTATGAATATTCTGGTCAAGCCCACGATAATTCCCGTCGACATCCATGTAGACTGACGGATTTATCATGGTATGATATAATGAAGTATAGAACATTCTTTTTTGATCGTCAGTTCCTTCTATCCTAAAGCCGCTCAACTCCCGATTCCAGGCTTGCGCCGCCTCATCAGCTATGACATCGAAAGACTTTCCATCGGTCTCTGCAATAAGATTCTTCAAAGCGCCCGCGCTTCCGGTGGCTGACAATGCCACTTTCACTACAAGATCACTGTCGTCGGCATTGTCAAATTCAAAGTATGAGACAATATTCCTTCCCCCTATTTCAGGGAAATTTCTATTCACCTTAAATTTACCCCATCCGCCGTTATATTTATTTTTAGCTCTGTCGATATAACCATAATTTCTTATCGGTTTTGACAGTGAAATAGCGAAATAGGTATAGTTCGTACGCGCCCATCCGTTAGTGATCCTGTACCCGGTCAACAAAGTGTCGTTCTCGACCCTCAAAGATGCCCACAGGGTCTTGCCGTCATAATTATATATGCCGTGATTCAGGTCTACCACGATTCTCTCCTTTTCGCCTTTAGGGAAAGTGTATGAATGGACGCCGACACGGGGAGTGGCGGTCAATCTGGCTTTTACATTATAATCATTGAGAGTCACTTCATAATATCCCGGAGCGGCTTTTTCAGTGTCGTGCGAAAACCGTGAGCGATACCCGGAATCCGGATCAGTTGCTGTTCCGGGATTCAACTTAAGGTCACCGGTGGTCGGGATAATAAGGATATCTCCCAAATCTGAATGACCGGTCCCACTGAAATGAGTGTGACTGAATCCGACTATAGTATTGTCGGAATACTGATAGCCTGCACAATATTTATATACATCGTGCTGATACTTGCCATCCACGTTATGCGGGATAGTGTCTGTGTCCGGACTCAACTGGACACCACCAAAAGGCACACATGCCCCGGGGAAGGTATGGCCCATTCCGTCGGTCCCGATCATAGGATTTACATACTCCACCTGCGCGTATCCCGGAAGAAACGATAACAAACATAAAAGAGAGAAAAACGGTTTCATAATCTGCATTCGATATTGATTAATCAGGTGCTGATAAACTTGTCATTGCATTGGCTGCTTTGACAAAAGGCAATCTATTACCCGAATGCAAAGTTAAATGAAAAAATGTATTTCTCCTATAGTAATGTTCTGTAAATATGATAAAAAAGTGTACCCATTCTTGCCAAAATTGTATCAATCGGCAGTATCTGCCATAAACCTGATTATTTTATATCTTCCCCATGCCCAAATGTAGGGTTTCCATAAAACTACGCACCGTATCAGGATTCCCCGTATACTTCCCGTGATCCTCGCTAAGCTTGCACGTCTGCGAATAGAAAGGCCACGACTCGGTGATTTTGACAGCAACAAGCTTTATCACAATATTCATGGGGTTGACACCCGGGAAATGGTTTGTGAAATGAGTGCCGATACCGAAAGACGGCTGACATTTGTCGGCGGCATATTTCTGCAATTCTATCGCCCTGTCTACATCGAGAGCATTGCTAAATACAATCTGCTTTGTAGCAGGATCGATATTGAGCGATTTATATTTTTCAATAATCATGTCAAGCTGCTCGTAATTGTCGCCGCTGTCAATTCGCAGACCTTTAAACATGTTGGCAAAGTCTTCGGAAAAATTAAGACTGAAGATCCTCCATCCGTACGTGTCGTAAAGGAAGGTGCCCAAAGCCCCGCGATATGTACGCGACCAGATGCTCATTGCTATATGGTTGGCCATCAAAGGTCCGTACATGCCGGCTATTGCTCCTATAAACTCGTGTGCCATCGTCCCGATTGGTGTAATATCGTATTTCATTGCGAAATAAACGTTGCTCGTTCCCACGAACCTGCCTGGACCGGACATTTTATCCTGACAATCTTTCATCGCCCTGACTACAGTATCCTGAGCCTCGAACGATGCCCTGCGTCGCGTGCCCATGTCGCTATAATGGCATCCTCCGGCTATAAGTCTTCTCGCTTTCTCGTATGATTGTGAATAGTAGGATTCATAATCAAATCTTGAAGTCTCACCTGTAGTTATATAATATAATTCCGACACTATGGCGAGAACTTTCACTTCCAAAAGAATCGTGTCGCTCCAATTCCCCTCAAATTCTATATGCAGGTGACCTTCCGGATCCTGCTCTACTTTTGCCCAACGCCGGTCATAGCGAAAACCCTTGAGATAACGCATGAACCAGGCAGGGATATACCCACATTTTCTACGCATGAATTCCACCTCCTCGTCCGTGATTCTAAGGTTCTCAAGCATAGAGATCTGCTCCTCCACAAGTTTTGCAAATCCTTGTGGGTAAACAATGTTGTCACGGTCTGTGAATTTATATTTCACCATTGTGCGTGGATAATTTTCAATAACCGCGCAACACATGGTGAACTTATAGAGATCGTCGTCTGTGAAATGGGTAATAATCTGTCGCATAACGATACGGGATGAAAAGGGTTATACCTTATCTTACATTTCCCCTACCCTTTTTGTTCAGTCTCCTCTTCTAAGAGTATGTTTACTTTTGACTTATGTTAAGATTTAGAGATATTTTTCGAGCCAATTTTAAGATTTAGTGAAAGAGTTATGGGGTTCCATAATGACTGAATGAAAGCTCGAAACAGGTCGGAAAGACCTCTAAAGATTTCATAAAGTTAAATTCAAACATTCTCTAAAACATCAACCATTAATCAAATGACCTTCAACTTTGGCAATCAAAATTGAAGGTCATTTGGCTAATGCCACTAATTTGTTTCTTTGCAAATTAACAACTATGGATGTGTTATTAAACCTGACAACACACAGACATCAGTGCTATATTCCTTTATAAAGAAAAAGAATGGTCTGTTCACCTTAAATTCGTATGGTTGCAGAGGATCTTTATTGTATGAATACTGAATGTCTCCTAAAGAGGCGGACGCCACGACCGCCCCCTTTTCATCCAATTGAATTGATGATTTATGTTCAAACTCAACCTTTCCTGTAAATCTGCGTTCAAAAACATCAAGTTCAAATTCTCCGCATAATTTTTCCATTCCCAAATTCTGCAACACTTGTTTTAACGGTATCCACCCATCAATCTTTAATCGAGGGAAGTGAACGCTTACAGGGTATTCCATAGCACTCTTTTGGATTGAACTAAGTGCGCCGTCAGCAATCAGCGCAGTTGCCTTGTCGATAGAGACATTGTCTTGTGGCACCAATATCCATATCCCGAAAGATCTATTGCCAAATTCAAGAAATATGCTTTCAAAATTATCATCGAAGGCACACAGACGGTTGGATGCTTCACTGATCATCATATCGACATTATATGCCCCATTTATACCGTTAAATTTCTCCTTTTTCGTGTTTTTCTGATTGAACAGTTCGCCTGACCAAGGGGAATTAAACTGCATTGCGTTCAATAGATATGCCACACTTTGATCACTTTTTTCTCCGATTATCTCGTTAATCAAACCGTCGGTATTCTTTGAGCACCATGAATTCAGGGCATTTAAGAGGCGGGAGGTATCCGAGAAATCTTCAGACAATATCTCTGCGTCATAATATTCTGTCAATAATGATGAAAATTCATCGTTCAATGAAAATCTATTATCAAAACAAAATAGGTTTGCCAAGCGACATTTTGTAAGATCATCAAGATTCGGAAGTTCGGTCATCATTGAATTGCATAATTCATTCAGTGTTTCGAGATCACGCGTTCCGAGATATCTGTAAATTTCCTCCTTTACATCGTCTTCCACTCCATTTGAGAGCATTCCCAACAGCATGCTGACTGATAATGGGGACAGTACCACGTTTTGATCCTGTCCTACTTGATCCTCAACTGATTTTACAGCCGATGCCGTAAGCCTCGAATTGAAATCTTTTATATCGTCCGCCACTTTAGAGCTTCTTTCGTTCAGCTCAATAGAAATCCTATTGCCGGCAACCAAACCTTTCTGTTCCTCTAAAGAAGATTCAGACGAACAGGAAAGCGACATCACCATGAAAGCAAATATTATGCATCATTGAATTTACGGTTCATAATTGGTGGTCTCATAAAAATTTAGATTAGTGATAATTATGATTTTAATTTCTAATTAATAAACCAACCAATAAAAATTAATGATAGGCTTTTGTCAATTAAAATTCAAATCAGATATAAAATCATAACCTGTTAATATTATGCCGTTTAGATATATTGGCGCAAATTTACAAAAATTTAATCAAAAAAACGAATTTTAAAACTAATATTTATCGGGTTAGCCATAAAACCTTATAGGATTTGTATCCATCTCAATTAAATCAAACAATCTTTTATTTGTTATTTTGGAATATTATTTGTAATTTTGCAATAATTGGAATAATTATGATATGAGAATTATTACCGAAGAACCTCTAAAGGAATACACCAAGCTTCATCCGGACACAGAAACTGCCTTAAAAGCTTGGGTTAAAACAGTCAAAAATTCTGACTGGAAAAATTTTTCCGATATAAAAAAGAGTTTCAATAGCGTTGATAATGTTGGGAATCAACATTATGTCTTCAATATCCGTGGCAACAACCATCGGTTGGTTGTCGTTATCAAATTCACTATTAAGTGGGTGTATATTAGATTTATTGGAACTCATGAAGAATATGATAAGATTGATTGTTCTAATATTTAAAGGATTGCAATATGACAAGAATTGAAAATGAAGATCAATATAGGTGGGCGTTAAACAGGGTGGAAGAAATTTTACCCAAGGTGACAGATAACACCCCCCTTTCGGATCCTTATAGCATGGAACTGGAATTATTGTCAGGATTAGTAGCTGACTATTCAGATGCACATTATTCAATTGGTGAACCGACTTTAGTAGAAATGATAAAACTCAGAATGTTTGAAATGGGGCTTACTCAGGTCGCACTTTCCAAACTATTAGGAATAAATGCCTCCCGAATTTGTGAATATCTATCCGGTAAAAAAGAGCCAACTCTTAGACAGGCAAGAATTATCAGTCAAAAACTCAATATTGATCCCGCAATAGTACTGGGAGTTTAGACTCACAAAAAATATCCCTTCGGCATAACCTCACACTCAGTTTGCCGAAGGGATATTCGTTTCTTAGATATCATCAAAGTCACATTCGCATAATTTATGAAATAGAATAGATTTTACTTAATCCTGCGAAAGTAAAAAATTGATCGTCCGACACCATCCAATCTTAACAATTGCCTTCGCATCTTGGAAAATATCATATAAATCATTTTATTTCTGAATTTATTGTTATATTTGCATGTTAATCAATGCAAGAAGCTTATGGAAAGCAGGAAATATCCCTTAAGTACCTCAAGTTTTGAGAGAATCCGCACAGAGAATTATCTTTATATTGACAAGACTTCATATCTGCATTCTCTTATAAATGAGGGAGTGTATTATTTCCTGGCACGTCCACGCCGCTTCGGTAAAAGTCTTTTGATTTCCACTCTCGAGGCATATTTCAGGGGGAAAAGGGAACTCTTTGACGGACTTGACATCGACAGGCTGCAACCGGGAGAGTGGGAAACTTACCCCGTAGTTCATCTTGATTTGAGTGGCGATGCATACACCGACAAAGAATCACTTCTTTCCGTACTTGCTTCAATGATGATGAAATGGGAAAGAGAACTTGGAATCACAGATGTAAAGCTTACTGTCGCACAACGTTTTCAAGACATTATCTCCACTCTTGCCTCAATTACAGGAAAAAGAGTAGTCGTATTGATAGATGAATACGACAGTCCTCTTTCATCCGCCATTGACAATCCTGAATTATTACAGCTTTATTGCGACCAGCTCCATGGATTCTATTCAGTGTTGAAGGCGATGGATAACAATATCCAATTCTGTATGCTGACCGGTGTCACTAAATTTGGGAAAGTCTCAGTATTCAGTGGTCTAAACAACATGCATGATATCACTTTTGAAGACAGATATGCCGGGATATGTGGAATTACTGAAAACGAACTACATACCTATCTTTATGATGGAATCAAGCATCTTGCGGATACTATCAGTAGTACAGTTGATGAAGCTTTCAGTAAACTGAAATTTTATTACGACGGATATCATTTTTCCGAGTGTCTTCTTGACATATATAATCCCTATAGTGTTCTTTACTGCTTGTCGCAATCTAAACTTAAAGATTATTGGTGCGCTTCCGGAATGCCTACACTTCTATCGAAGTCACTTAAAAGGATGGACTATGACCTTGAAAAACTCAATGGTGCCATTGTGTCATCGAGTATGTTGGATAATCTTTCAGTTTTTCAGACAGATCCGGTATCTCTTTTTTACCAGACAGGATACCTGACCATTAAGAACTATGACCAAACAACTGAACTGTATACTCTCGGATATCCCAACAGAGAAGTAGAACAAGGCGTGATGAACGACATTTTGAAAGTATACACATTGGATTCCACGGATGTCAGAGTCACCATCACGTTGATGAAAGAAAGTTTAAAAAACGGCAAACCTGAAAAATTTATAAGTATATTAAAGAGCTTCTTTGCCGGCATCCCATCTAAATTGCGCCGGCATGTTGGAGAATATGAGAATTATTATCACACTATTTTCTATTGTATTGCCAGTCTTATTGGTCTTGATATAAATGTTGAATATAATACAAGTGAGGGTTATATCGACATTCTCATTCAAACGACTGACTATATCTATGTCATAGAATTAAAAATCAATGGAACAGCTGCGGATGCAATTTCTCAAATAGATAAAGTCCATTACACCGACCAATTTGAAAATGATTCGAGGAAAATATTTAAGGTAGGAATCGGTTTTTCCAAGACATCACATAATATCGATTCGTTTCTAATCATTTAAAATAAATCCCCCTTCCGCAAGATGAATGCCGAAGGGGGATTTGCTTTATATGTAAATTTTTAACAGTTTCTTAAAATCAGTTGGAGGAGGTTGCCGACATATCGAGTTCGAGGGTTCCTCCAGCCATGAGATCCGCATGCGAAAAGAATGGCTTATCCAATGTCTTGCCGTTAAGCTTCATACTCTTCACATATTTTGCATCCCCGGAATTGCCGTTTGCCACAATCGTAAAGGTTTTTCCTTCCGGAAGATTGATCGTCACCTTGTCGAACAATGGACGTCCTATTGAATACACCGGATTGCCAGGGGCTATCTGATAAAAGCCCATGGCATTGAGCACATACCATGCCGACATCTGCCCGCAATCCTCATTACCGCTCAATCCGTTGGGACCGTTGAAATACTGTTCTTTCAACACCTTATCCACCAGATTCTGTGTTTTCTCAGGCTTCCCTATATAATTATATAGGTGAAGGATATGATGACTCGGTTCGTTGCCATGGGCATACTGCCCTATCAGTCCACTGATATCGGAGGAAACCTCTTCCCCCTCTATCTTCGAATCAGCTGCGAACAATGAATCAAGTTTTGTTTCAAACGCCTGCTCTCCTCCCATCAACCGAACAAGTCCTGCCACATCATGAGGAACAAACCACAACCACTGCCACGCCGTTCCTTCGCAATAGTCATCGCTGCGATGGTTCGAGCCCCGCGGATTGAACGGCTCGCGCCAGCTGCCGTCGCTCAACTTGCCTCTCATAAAACCGCTGACAGGTTCATAGTAATTTTTATAATTCAACGCTCTTTGATCGAACAGTTCTTTTATGCTGTCATTTCCAAGAGCTTCAGCAAGGCGGGCGATACACCAGTCATTATATGCATATTCAAGACCTTTTGCCACCGACTCGTTCTCTTTGTCGGAAGGTATATATCCTAATTCATTCTTATATTTCTTCGATAAAGGCATCAGTTCATTGCCGATCACAGCCGGATGTCCGTGAATGGTATTGAGGGCATTCTCGTCGAATGTAGCCGTACGCACGCATTGTTCAAGAGCCTTCTGCGCATCGAAACTGCGGTCGTCTTTCATATACGCATCGACAATGACAGGCACAGCATGATAACCGATCATACACCCTGTATAGTTGGCATTCAACGCCCATTTGGGAAGGATTCCACCCTCATCTGCAATAAGCATGATAGAATTGACAAACTCTCCGTTAAGTTTTGGATCCGTGATCGTCTTCAAAGGATGAAACGCCCTGAAAGTATCCCAAAGAGAGAATATTGTATAGACAGGTTTTGCCACATCCCCCTGATGAACATTGCCATCGGCACCTAAATATCTGCCATCGGCATCCGAGAACAGATAAGGGCTGACCCCGGTGTGATATAATGCTGTATAGAAAATTGTGCGTGCCGAATCATTCGCTGTTTCAATTTCAACCTTGGAAAGAAAATCGTTCCATTTCCCGCGTGCCTCGTCTCTGATGGCATCAAAGTCTTTTCCTGAAAGGGATGCCGACACATTGTTTTTGGCGCCGTCGACATCCACCGAGGAAAGACCCACCTCGACAGTCACCTCCTCATCCTTGGTTGTAGAGAACGTAAGAAGAGCCTTGCATATTTCCCCACTCCATGGCTGTCCGTTGATCACGGTGTCGACCTTTTCATTCACCTTCTCAAAAGTGAACGGTTTTGAAAACTTCGCATAAAAATTGATAGTCTGGTCAGGTGCCCAACCGTAAGTTGTCTTGGTCCCGGAGATTTCCGTGTCGCTGATAGCGTTTATCTCCATCTTTCCGTTACGCTGATGGTTGAGACTGTAATCCATATCGATTATAAACCCTGACTGATCGCTCTCCGGAAAAGTGAACCGGTAGACTGCCGCACGCTCCGTGGCTGTGATCTCAGCCTTTACGTTATACCGGTCAAGCATCACTGAGTAATATCCCGGTTCAGCAATCTCGTTTGCATGGTCAAACTTAGATGCGTACGGAAGAACATCCCCAGTCACCCCGACAGTATTCCATTCTTTTGTGCCGACAGTCGGCATTATCAACACATCCCCGAGATCACAGCATCCTGTGCCGCTAAGATGATTCTGAGAAAACCCGTTGATTGTGGTGTCGACATAATAATAACCTGAACATGCATCCCATCCGTCAATACGCGTGTCCGGTCCGGGCTGCACCATTCCGTGAGGCACTATAGCCCCAGGAAATGTATGTCCATGCCCTCCCGTTCCTATAAATGGATTGACAAACGACGCATAGTCGCCATCGGTGACTGTCTTGCCGGATCCACAGGCAGTGATAACCGCCCCGGCGATTGCAAGCACCGGTAAAAAGTTGTTTAGTTTCATGGTTAGTATATAATATTGATATTTGTCTACACGCAAAAGTAATACATATTTTCAAGACAAACTAATAATATTCATTTTCTACAAGCCTGCATACAACTTTGGCAAGATTACATACAATAATAAAAACATACTTTGGTCAACAAGTCATATTATTGTCCTATAACTCTTAATTAGACCAAAACATGTTGTAAAACATATAAAATAAATTTGGAAGCTATTTTATGAGTGTTAATTTTACACCCAAAAGAAAAACGTTTCTGATTTTTAATGGGAACCTTACATGGAAGACTCTTCAAAACAGAAATTTTTATCTTTTTGCCAATGTTAATTTTATGTTTTTATGAACTGTGTTTTATGTTGTAGGTTTTATGTTCTATGAATTAAGGCAAAAACATAATACTGTTAACTCAACCTAAAATAGAATCTCACATATAACCTAAAACATACAACCTAAAACATACAACTCACAACTCAAAACTCAAAAAAACCTAAATACATCACAAATGAAACATCTACGTATCACTGCCGGTATCGGAGCTCTTCTCGCTCTCGCAGCTTGCGGAAGCGGAAATCAAACCGCCACACTAACCAAGTCCGGCCTGAATCCTGAAAAATTCAAAGCAGAGTTCAAGGGTGATTCCACAGCACTCTACACTCTCGTAAACGCAAACGGTGCAGAAGCTTGCATCACCAACTTCGGTGGCAGACTTGTGTCTATGATGGTGCCCGACAAAAACGGTAATTTCCAAGACGTCGTTCTCGGATTCGACAGCATCCAGGCATATTTCCCCGAAAACAATCTCTCTGACTTCGGCGCTTCAATCGGTCGCTATGCAAACCGCATCAATCAGGGCAAATTCGTGATCGACGGCGATACAATCCAACTTCCACAGAACAATTTCGGTCACTGCCTTCATGGTGGAGGCGAGATGGGCGACCTCGGATGGCAGTACCGCGTCTATGGTGCAGAGCAGGTCAACGATTCAACCCTCAAACTTACAATGGTATCTCCTGATGGTGACAACCAGTTCCCCGGCACACTCACAGCCACCGTGACTTATACCCTTCTCGGTGACAACTCGCTTGATATCAAGTATACGGCAACTACCGACAAACCTACAATCGTAAACCTTACAAACCACTCATATTTCAACCTTTCAGGCGATCCGACACATCCTGTCACCGACAACGAACTCCGTGTAATCGCTTCCGGTTACACTCCGGTAGATTCCACCTATATGACCACAGGTGAGATCGCTTCTGTAGAAGGAACTCCTTTTGATTTCCGCAGCGCTCGCACGGTAGGCGAAAACATCAAGGACTTCTCAAACGAGCAGATCAAAAACGGCAACGGCTATGACCATAATTTCGTGCTCGACAACGAAGGGAATGTCAACAATCCTGCCGTTGAACTTTACAGCCCTGAATCCGGCATCCTTCTAACTGTCTATACCAACGAACCTGGCATACAGGTTTACTCAGGCAACTTCCTCGATGGCTCCGTTACAGGTAAAAAAGGGATAACCTACAACCAGCACGCAGGAATCTGTCTTGAGACTCAGCATTATCCTGACTCTCCAAACAAACCGCAATGGCCGAGCGTTCGTCTCAACCCGGGTGAGACATACAACTCTGAATGTATCTACAAATTCAGTGTTAAATAATTAGGCGCGAATCCTATCAGCAATCAGCAATTGATAATTGATAATCGATAATTTACTAATTACCAATTACTAATTGCTAATTGCTAATTAACCAAGTACTTTATAACCTATAAACATCTCGTATTATGCAAACCTTAGACTGGTTAGTAATCGGCTTATTCGCGCTGGCTCTCATTGCGATTATCGCATGGGTTATGCGTCAGAAGCAGAACAATGCCTCAGACTACTTCCTCGGCGGCAAAGATGCCACTTGGCTCGCTATCGGTGCCTCAATCTTTGCCTCAAACATCGGCTCCGAACACCTTATCGGACTTGCCGGATCAGGAGCTTCAAGCGGTATGGCAATGGCTCACTGGGAAATCCAGGGATGGATGATCCTTCTTCTCGGTTGGGTATTCGTGCCTTTCTACACCCGCTCAATGGTGATCACTATGCCGGAGTTCCTTGAACGCCGCTTCAACCCTGCGTCACGCACCATCCTTTCAGTGATTTCGCTCATCAGCTACGTGCTTACAAAAGTTGCCGTTACTGTTTACGCCGGAGGTCTCGTGTTCCAGCAGGTATTCGGCATCGACACCCTCTGGGGAATCGACTTCTTCTGGATCGCCGCTGTCGGTCTCGTTGTCATCACCGCGATCTATACAATCATAGGCGGTATGAAATCCGTGCTCTATACATCAGTGCTCCAGACCCCTATTCTTCTTCTTGGATCAGTTATCATCCTTGTGCTCGGTCTTAAGGAACTCGGTGGCTGGGACGAAATGATGCGCATCTGCTCAGCTGTTGAAGTGAATGAATACGGCGACACAATGACCAACCTCATCCGCGACAACCGCGACGCACAATATCCCTGGCTCGGTGCCCTCATCGGTTCTGCTGTGATCGGTTTCTGGTACTGGTGTACTGACCAGTTCATCGTTCAGCGCGTTCTTTCGGGTAAGAATGAAAAGGAAGCTCGCCGTGGTACAATCTTCGGTGCTTATCTTAAACTGCTTCCTGTGTTCCTGTTCCTCATCCCCGGTATGATCGCATTCGCACTCCACCAGAAACTCGGTTCTTTTCTCCCGATGCTCCCCAACGGACTTCCCAACAGCGACGCAGCATTCCCAACTTTGGTTGCGAAACTTCTTCCTGCCGGTGTGAAAGGTCTTATTGTCTGCGGTATCCTTGCAGCCCTCATGAGTTCACTTGCTTCTCTCTTCAACTCATCTTCGGCACTTTTCACAATCGACTTCTACCAGCGTTTCAAGCCCAATACACCTCCTAAGAAACTTGTTGCGATCGGTCAGGCAGCCACTGTTGTTATCGTGATCCTCGGTATCCTCTGGATTCCGGTGATGCGTTCTGTCGGTGATGTGCTCTACCTATATCTACAGGATGTTCAATCTGTACTCGCTCCGGGAATCGCGGCAGCCTTCCTCATGGGTATCGTTTGGAAACGTACTTCCGCCCAAGGTGGTATGTGGGGTCTTATCACAGGTCTTGTGATTGGATGCACACGCCTCGGCGCAAAGATCTACTACAGCAATGCAGGTATTGAACCCGGAACAGACGGCAGCCTCTTCCAGTATCTCTTCTATGATACAAACTGGCTCTTCTTCTGCGGATGGATGCTCCTCTTCTGTATAGCTGTCGTATTCATCGTCAGCCTTTGCACAAAAGCTCCGGACGAGAGAAAGATACAAGGTCTTGTATTCGGCACATCCACTCCCGAGCAGCGTCTTGCCACCCGTCAGAGCTGGAACGCATGGGATATAATCAACTCAATTATCATCCTCGGTATAACCGCTGCATTCTACATCTATTTCTGGTAATAAGACTGTTGCCGGAACCATAGGTGTCCGGCAACAATCAATGACAGACTTTAAATGACAACTCCTATACAGGCATATTCCTCGTTTCCTCGTTTTCATGTCGGCGTTGACTGTATAATCTTCGCTGTCAACAACGACAGGCTGAGCGTGCTCCTTGTCAAGCGCGATTTCGAGCCGGAAAAAGGGAAATGGTCACTCATAGGTGGCTTCGTCAACGACAACGAGAGCGTTGACGAAGCCGCAAAAAGAGTCCTTCGGGAACTCACGGGTATTGACAACGTCTTCATCCGTCAGATAGGAGCGTTTGGCGAAATCGACCGTGACCCGGGAGCGCGGGTAGTCTCTGTGGCATATTTCGCGTTGCTCAATCTTAAGGAGGTAGACGAGAAAGTGGTCAACGAATATAAAGCTGAATGGGTTGATGTGAACGACCTCCCGCAATTGGGGTTCGACCATCCCAAAATGATTGAACAAGCTCTTTCCGTGATGCGCAGAAAAATTCTTACCGACGCCCTCGCGTTTAATCTTCTTCCCGAATATTTCACTCTCACGCAGCTACAGACTCTTGTGGAAACAGTGACAGGCAAGGAACTCGACAAAAGAAATTTCCGCAAACGCATAACCGAAATCCCCGGCGTGGAACAGACAGACCTTATAGATAAGGAATCGTCGAGAAGAGGCGCAAGAATGTACCGCTATGTTGTAGCTCATTCCTAAGCCTTATTTATAAAAATTTTAAAACTACTCTATCTATATATGCTTGAACAACTAAAAAAAGAAGTCTGCGAGGCAAATCTTGAGCTTGTGGCTCATGGACTCGTGATCTTCACCTGGGGCAACGTCTCGGGAATTGACCGCGAGAAAGGTCTCGTGGTTATCAAACCGTCAGGCGTAAGCTACGACAACATGAAGCCTGAAGACATGGTTGTTGTCGACCTTGTGTCAGGGAAAGTGGTGGAAGGCAACCTCAAGCCATCTTCCGACACCCCTACTCATCTCGCACTTTACCGTGCGTTCCCGGAAATCGGAGGTGTGGTTCATACTCACTCCACATATGCCACTGCATGGGCACAGACAGGAAAGGATCTTCCGAACATCGGCACAACACACGCCGACTATTTCCATGATGCAGTGCCCTGCACACGTCCCATGACAGAGGCGGAAGTAAAGGGTGAATATGAATTGGAAACAGGCAACGTGATTGTCGAGACATTCCAAAACCTCAATCCGGTCCACACTCCCGGAGTGCTGGTAAGCAATCACGGACCCTTCACATGGGGCAAAGATCCGCATGAGGCAGTCCACAACGCCGTTGTTCTCGAGCAGGTGGCTAAAATGGGATTCATAGCCTTTACTCTCAACCCGAATCTGACAATGAACCCTCTCCTGGTGGAGAAACACTTCAATCGTAAACACGGTCCGAATGCCTATTACGGTCAGAAGTAATTAAGAGTGAAGAGTCAAGGGTGAAAAGTCAAGGGTGAAAAGTCAGCTGAGCTTATAAGATTTATAAGACTTATAAATCTCATAGCTGATAACTCCGAAAATCTCAAATCTCAAATCTCAAATCTCAAATCTCAAATCTCAAATCTCAAATCTAACAACTCAAATCTCAATAATCATGTTTGAAAACTACGAAATCTGGTGGGTAACCGGCGCCCAGCTCCTTTACGGAGGCGATGCCGTTGTGAAAGTTGACGCTCATTCACGCGAAATGGTAGAAGGTCTTAACAATTCCGGAAACCTTCCCGTGAAAGTAGTATATAAAGGCACAGCCAATTCTTCCAAAGAAGTAAGCGAGATCATGCTCGCTGCAAACAACGATCCCAAGTGCGCAGGCGTGATTACATGGATGCACACTTTCTCTCCCGCAAAGATGTGGATCCGCGGTCTGCAGCAGCTCAACAAACCTCTGCTCCACTTCCACACCCAGTATAACGCTGAAATTCCATGGAATGACATGGACATGGATTTCATGAACCTCAACCAGAGTGCTCACGGCGACCGCGAATTCGGTCATATCTGCACCCGTATGCGCATCCGTCGCAAAGTAGTTGTAGGTCACTGGACTGATCCGGAGGCTCAGAAGAAGATCGCTGTATGGGAACGTGTGGCTGTGGCTTGGGCTGACGCTCAGGATTGCCTGATCCTCCGCTTCGGCGACCAGATGAACAACGTTGCCGTTACTGATGGTGACAAGGTTGAAGCTGAACAGCGTCTCGGCTACCATGTGGACTACACTCCGGTGAGCGAGCTGATGGAATATCACAAGAAAATCAACGACGAGGATATCAAGGCTCTCGTTGAAACATACTTCAACGAATATGTTGTGGCTGACGATCTAAAAGATCCTTCAACTGAAGGCTACAAGAAGATCTGGAATGCCGCTCATGCAGAGCTCACTCTCCGCGCCATCCTTACCGCCAAGGGTGCAAAAGGTTTCACCACAAACTTCGACGACCTCGGCACTGATGACATCAACGATCCCAAGTTTGTTGGTTTCGACCAGATCCCGGGTCTCGCTTCTCAGCGTCTCATGGCTGAAGGCTACGGCTTCGGTGCTGAAGGCGACTGGAAGAGCGCAGCTCTCTACCGCATGGTATGGGTGATGTCTGAAGGCAAAGGATGCTCATTCCTTGAAGACTACACTCTCAACTTCGACGGTAAGAACAGCTCTATTCTCCAGGCACATATGCTCGAGGTTTGCCCTCTCATTGCTGAAGAAAAGCCACGTCTGGAAGTTCACTTCCTCGGCATCGGTATCCGCAAGAGCCTCACTGCACGTCTCGTCTTCACATCTATGCCGAAACCGGGTATCACCGCAACTGTGGTTGACCTCGGCAACCGTTTCCGTCTCATCGCTAACGATGTTGAGTGCATCAAGTCCAAACCGCTTCCCAAGCTTCCTGTAGCTTCCGCTCTCTGGATCCCGATGCCTAACTTCGAGACAGGTGCAGCCGCATGGATCCTTGCAGGTGGCACACACCACTCTTGCTTCTCCTACGAGCTCACTCCCGAATATTGGGAAGACTACGCAGAGATCGCCGGCATAGAGATGGCTCACATCAACGCCCACACCACTATCCCCGCTTTCAAGGATTCCCTCCGTTGGAACGAGGTTTATTACATGCTCAATAAGTCACTTTGCTAAGTAAGACCCCCAATATTATGTCTGAAACAGCAAAATCAACCATCGAATCGGGTAAGGCGATCCTCGGCATAGAGTTTGGCTCTACCCGTATCAAAGCTGTCCTCATCGATGGCGACAACAACCCCATCGCACAGGGTAGCCACGAATGGGAGAACCAGCTCGTAAACGGCTTATGGACATACAGTCTCGAGGCCATCTGGTTCGGCGTGCAGGATTGCTACCGCGACCTCCGCGAAAATGTGAAAGAGAAATATGACGTGGAGCTTACGCAGCTCGCCGGTATCGGTATCAGCGCGATGATGCACGGCTACATGCCTTTCGATAAGGACGGCAACATGCTCGCCCCTTTCCGTACCTGGCGCAACACCAACACAGGTGAAGCTGCAGCCATCCTGTCGAAACTATTTGACTACAACATCCCTCTACGTTGGAGCATTTCCCACCTCTATCAGGCTATCCTCAACGAAGAGGAGCACGTGAAAGACGTGGCGTTTATCACAACTCTTGCAGGCTATATACATTGGCAGCTCACAGGTGAGAAAGTGATCGGTATCGGCGACGGTTCAGGAATGATTCCCGTGGATCCCGAGACCAAGAACTACTCTGCCAAGATGGTGGAGAAGTTCGACAATCTTGTCGCAGACAAAGGATTCGGTTGGAAACTTGAAGATATCCTTCCAAAGATTCTTGTGGCAGGTGAGAATGCAGGTGTCCTCACGGAAGAGGGTGCTAAACGACTCGATATTTCCGGCAACCTGAAGGCAGGCACACCTCTCTGTCCTCCCGAGGGAGACGCGGGTACAGGCATGGTTGCCACCAATGCAGTGAAACAGCGTACAGGAAACGTTTCCGCCGGCACTTCTTCTTTCTCTATGATCGTCCTTGAGAAAGATCTCAGCAAGCCTTATGAAATGATCGACATGGTCACCACGCCTGACGGAAGTCTCGTAGCAATGGTACATTGCAACAACTGTACTTCCGATCTCAACGCATGGGTGGGTCTGTTCCGTGAATACACCGAGTTGCTCGGCGTGCCTGTAGACATGAACGAAATCTTCGGCAAGCTCTACAACAATGCTCTAAAGGGTGATCCGGATTGCGGTGGACTCGTATCCTACAACTATTTCTCAGGCGAGCCTATCACCGGTCTTACTGAAGGGCGTCCTCTGTTCGTACGTTCCGTTGCAAACCGCTTCAACCTTGCCAACTTCATGCGTGCAAATCTTCACGCAGCTGTGGCATGTCTGAAGATAGGCAACGACATCCTCTTCAACGACGAGAAAATCAAGGTTGACCGCATCACCGGTCATGGTGGTCTTTTCAAGACTCCGGGGGTTGGACAGCGTATTCTTGCAGCCGCACTCAACTCACCGATCTCTGTCATGGAGACTGCAGGTGAAGGTGGTGCATGGGGTATGGCTCTTCTTGCCGGTTATCTTGTCAACAACAAAAACGACCGCAACCTTGCCGACTATCTCGAAATGGAAGTGTTTGCAGGCAACACCGGCATAAGCATTTCCCCGACAGAGGAGGAAGTGGCTGGATTCGATGCCTACATCAAGAATTATCTTGACACCCTTCCGGTAGAGGAAAGTGCCGTCGCTCACCACAAGTAATGCAAATGGATAATGTATGATGGATAATGCATGATGGATGATTAAAATTCAACATTCAAAATTCAACATTCAAAATACAACATTAGCAAGTTAGTAATTAGTAAAAATTGGTAAGGGCTTTGCCGTTGATTCGCCGGCAAAGCCCTTTTTATTTATGATGTATGGATTCCTGAAATCCGTAAAATTGGTAATATAATCTAAAAAATAGATAAAGCAATTTAATATTTTTAGTGGTAATTTTGCATAATGTTATGATATAGGATAATCATATTTTATAAATTTTATAAGATTTATAAGTTTTATAAGTTTTATAAGATTTATAAGACTTATATGATTTATAACGATCAATCTCACAACTCAAAACTCACAACTCAAAACTCACAACTCACAACTCAAAAACTCTATGAAAAAGCTACTGATTCTAACACTAACAAGCATTATAACTCTAAATGTTATGGCACAACAAAAGATAATCCAGACAGCCGGACGTGACGCCCTTGGCGATTTTGCACCGGAATTCGCTCATCTCAACGATGACATCCTTTTCGGGGAAGTATGGAGCCGCAACGATCTCCTTTCTTTGCGCGACCGCTCTCTCATCACCGTGACCTGCCTGGTCTCACAGGGTCTTACCGACAGCTCTCTCACCTATCACCTCCAGGAAGCAAAGAAAAACGGAATCACCCGCACAGAAATTGCCGAAGCTATCACCCATATCGCCTTCTATGCAGGTTGGCCGAAAGCGTGGGCGGCATTCCGGCTTGCTAAAGATGTGTGGAAAGACGAGACCGAAGCATCCTCAGCTAAAGAAAAATTCCAACAGGAGATGATCTTCCCAATCGGAGAACCCAACACAGCATACGCAAAATATTTTATCGGCAACAGCTACCTCGCCCCCATTTCAAAGGAGCAGATACCTTTTGCCAACGTCACATTCGAGCCCCGTTGCCGCAATAACTGGCACATTCACAAGGCTGAAAAAGGTGGCGGACAAATGTTGGTAGGCGTTGCAGGTCGTGGATGGTATCAGGAAGAAGGGAAACCGGCTGTCGAGATCCTTCCGGGCACAGTTATCAATATCCCGGCAAACGTTAAGCATTGGCATGGCGCCGCCAAAGATTCATGGTTCGCCCATCTCGCATTCTCTGTTCCGGGTGAAGAGACAGAAAACGTCTGGCTCGAACCCGTCAGCGACTCCGAATACGACAAGCTCCCGTAATTATATTTCTCTAAATACTCTCAAATTCAATTGAAAACAAAGACAGGGCAATCCTTTAAATAAGGTATTTGCCCTGTCTCTGTTTTCAATTATTTCTTTATTGAGTTATAATTTTACTTTGACATGTAGTTTTTTTAGTATTGATGTCATTATAGCAAATCAAAATAAAACATTCGTGTGCGCAGATTTTCAGAATCGGGAATATGATAAAATTCTTTTTCATCAGTAACCCGAGGGAACAACGGATGAAAACCGTTTCTTTCATAATACCTCAGAGTATGCTCGTTGTTGACCGCATCTACCAATATAAACCTACACCCCGTCTTATTATCATAACTCTTAAACCAATCTTTTATAAACTCCATAATTTGAGTCCCAATACGATATTCAGAACCTTGAAAATCCTGGCTAACCCCTAATCGTCCAATAAGTACCGCAGGATAAGTACGTCCCTGCTTACTATACGTAATATTATCATTCAGTTTACGGCGTGGATGATTCTGCATGTGAGTAGTCTGAATACCTGCGTTGGCAAGCGTTATCATCCCTACTATTTTAGTGACATCATCTTTAAGAACCCAACAATACGTTTTCCCCATTAGCTCTTTCTCATATGCAATAGCATTATTGATGAAGAAATCATCAAGATCTTCATCTCCACACGTAAAAGGGCTACAGTATTCAAGAACTTCTTGGGTAACTCTCGCTAAAAGACATTTATCCTCAAGAGAAAACATGATTATCTTTTATTTTTCTCCCAAGGGAACTTAAATTCACGCATCTGCTTCATGACTCTTGCGACACGTTCCTCACGTTCCATCGAAAGAGCCGGTGCCGGATTTTTTTCATGAGCCTCTGCCCTACTCACAAAATCTGCAGCTATCTCACCGGAGAGAATAGGGACCGCTTTAATTGGTATTGCCATGCTTATTCAAAATTTAGAATGCAAATATACAACAATATAACGGTTTTAGCAAATAATTTTATTGAATTAGTCTTAAACTTCAATACCTTACGATTTGAACTATGGAAAACCGAGCAAGGTCAGTCTTCGGACTGGTCTTGCTCTTTTTCTGCAAATTCGGCGGGTTTCATTCCGAACTGCTTCTGGAAGCATTTGGAGAAATAAGAGCTGTTGTTGAACCCTACCATATACCCGATCTCATTCACGCGATATTTACCCTCTTTCAGCAATTCAGCACCCTTCTTCAACCGGGTGATCTGTATCAGCTCCTTCGGAGTGACGTCAGCCATAGTCTTTATCTTGTTATAGAGACTACTCCGGCTTATCCCAAGATGATCGGCTATAAAATCCACATTCAATTCCGGATTTGAGAAATTCTCCTCGATAAGAGCCTGCATTATTGTGAGGAAATCATTGTCCACCTCCGTAGAAGCCAATGTAGAGATCGGCTCCAACGGCTCCTCCGTATATTTCTTTTTGAGAAGAGCCCTCATCTCAAGAAGATTGTCGATACACGCCTCAAGATAAGAGATAGAGAACGGTTTCTCGATATATAGATCCGCACCCGTCTTCATCGTCTCAACCTTCGAAAGGTTGTCGGTCTTAGCCGTGAGCATTACAAACGGGATGTGGCAATAATGCTCATTGCGCCTCACCCTCTTCAGGAATTCCACACCGTCCATCACAGGCATCATCCAGTCGCAGATAATCAGCGACACGGGAAATACCAAGAGTTTTGCAAGAGCTTCCTCCCCATTGCCTGCCGTAACTACATCATAATGCTTCTCGAAATTTTTGGCGATAAACCTCACCATCTCCTCATTATCGTCAACAACCAGAAGCACAGGTTTCGCACCCTCTTCCGCTACCGGGACACCTTGATTCCTTTCATTCAAATTATCCTGTGCCGACGACGGCTCCTCCGAGGGGATCACATTCTCCTGATGCACCGGCAGAGTAACTATAAATTTCGCACCCTTACCAGGAGCACTGTCAACCTCCACAGAACCACCGTGAGCGTCGACCACACTCTTCACGATGGAAAGACCGAGTCCGGTGCCCCCTCTTGAATCATTGACATTGTCGAGAACCTGGAAAAACGGTTTGAAAATCTTGTCACGGTTCTCCTTATTGATGCCGATACCGTTGTCTTCCACGCTTATCACAAAATTCCTACCGTCCGTATTCGCGTGGCATTCCACTTTTATGCTGTCTTTCGTAAACTTCCGGGCATTGTTCAGGAGGTTGCTCACCAGTTTGGTGACAGCCTCCGGGTCGACGTCGACCCGGAGGCTGTCCTTGGCAGGACAGCTGACGATAAGCCTTACACCCTTCTGTTCGAGCGACGGACGGAACCTGTCGGTCACATTCTCTATCAGCCGCGTTATATCCTCGTTGCGGAAGCCGACGGGAAGTGCGTTGCTTTCTACTTTCTTATAATCCAAAAGCTGATTCACGAGCGAAAGCAAACGCTGTGAATTGCGGTCGATCACCGTGAGGTCTTCCCTCACCTCAGGAGAAAACTTCTCCGAGGAGTTTAATATTTTTTCGAGAGGACCGATAATCAGCGATACAGGAGTGCGTATCTCATGTGCCACCACTGTGAAGAAATTCAATTTTGAGCGGAACATCTCTTTCTCCTTGTTGCTCGAAATGCGGTCGAGTTCGACAATATGGTTCCTCTCCATTCGCCAAAGCACGAATCTGACCGCAAGCAACAGCAAAGCAACAACAATAATCACATACAGGGTCTTCATCCAGACGGAGACATACCATGCCGGTTTAACCACGATTTTCAGACTGATCCCCTCATCATTCCACACACCGTCGTCATTGGCGGCTTTCACACGGAGAGTATATGTGCCCGGAGGAAGATTTGAATAAGTGGCACCGTTCTCCTTTCCTGTGGAGCGCCAAGTCTTGTCAAAACCTTCCAGACAATATTTATAGACATTCCCTTGCGGATTGGCATAGCTGAGTGCAGAGAAATAGACTGTGAATGTGTGGTCGGCATGAGTGAGAACAAGCTTTTCAATACTATTGAGTGATTCAGGAAGATGTTCGTCGCCGACCTCAACCGGATTATTGACAATGTCTAATCCTGTAAACTTAAGTCTCGGTGCTTCCGAACGTGTTCGTGCCTCTTTGGGATCCACGCAACAAAACCCGTTGACAGTGCCGTAATATATTTTGCCGTCAGACGCCCTCAACGATGCCCCCGGAAGAAACTGATTGTCGCTTATGCCGTCAGTGGAAGTAAACATCCTTGACTCCCCGTCTTGTTTAAGGAGCAGCAATCCCGACAATGTGGAGATCCACATCTCTGAGCCGGTCTGCTGCACCGACTGTGCCAGAACATTCTGCATCCCTTTGGTCACCTCTTCGAATTTTCCGGTTTCATTATCATAGCAGCACACACCATAGATGGTTGCCACATACACCTCGCCGTCATCCCCGACGGTGACACTGTTGATGTGGTCGTGAGGCAGAGATCCGGGAACTCGCGACGCCAAATAATTCACAGTCTCCCCTGTTGCCGGATTCAAGTGAAAAAGACCTTTACCCTGAGTGGATATCCAAAGATGCCCCTGAAGGTCTTCGTCAATATCGGTTATCCAGGCACCATAGTCCCCTACTTTGCAAAATTTTTCCTGCTGCGGATCATACTTGGTGAGAGTCTCGGTCGATGCCATCCACACCGTGCCGCGGGAATCCTTGCATATCGCATAGCTGCTGTAGTTATAGTCATTCTCTACCGGAATTCTCTTCCAGGCGCCGGTCTGCGGGTCAAGAATGCCGGCCCCTTTAGTGTATGTGCCCACCCACACGCCGTCGCCGTCAGCGAGCAAGGCGTTGACATTGTCATTTTCCTGCCTGTTGACAAGGGGGAAATGTGAAAATACCCCCGTAGTAGGATTGTAGCGGCAAAGACCGCCGTCGGCTGTCCCTATCCATATATTTCCTGAGGGGTCTTCACAAAAACGTGCAATCACGTTTCCGCTGACAGAATTTGCGAAACGGGAATGACGCCATCTCTGAAAACGTTTGAAATCACGGCTCAGATAGTTCACTCCCCTATAGTAAGTTCCGATCCAGAAGCCACCGTCGGAATCACGCGTGATAGAATATATGAAACGGTCGGTCAGGCTTTGGTTGTTGAGCTCGTCTGATTTATACACCCGGCATTCACCGGAATTTCGGTCTACCAAAGTCAAACCGCTGTCTGACCCCACCAGGAGCATCGAGGGTGAATATTCCTCGATGGAATGTATATGCCATACATCCCCCGCATTTCCTGAATCGATGATACATTCCCCTTCCCCGGTTCTCCCATTAAATTTGATAATACCCGACTCCCATGTCCCGAGCCAATAATCTCCATGGCTGTCGCACGTTATGGCAAGCGCCGAGACCGTTATTTTTTTTCCATCTTCCAAAATAGGGAAAAACTCGAATCTTGATTTTCCCCGATCGTATTTAAACACACCGCCATACCCAGATGTGCTGACTCCCCATACAATATCTGAGGGGTCGACATAAAGCATCCCTATAAAATTCATTACCTGCGGAAAATCCTGAAAAGAGAGGACATCCCCTTTTGATGAGATCCGGAACACACCTTTCTGCTCCACAGATACCCAGATATCGCCTGCCGAATCGACACATATATCCTTCACGGCGCCTTCCACCCTCTCCTTGATATCGTCGGGGTATCTGAGCGACATTTCAATCAGTTTCTCTTTTTTACTGTCGAAACAATATAGGTGTGCATCACTGCCCACGAGGAGGCCTCCGGGGGTGTTGCAGAGAGAAAGCATAAAGAAATCGGAATCTCCGGGCAAACCCGGCACAAACACTTTTGAAGAGCTTCCGTCGAATCTGACAAGACCGCCGTCGGTAGCAAACCACATATACCCCTCGTCGTCCTGCACAATGTCGCGGACATTGTTGGAGGGGAGACCGTTTTCTGTAGTATAGTGGGAGAAGCTGAAATCAGGCGCGTTGAAAGCCGCCGCCATTCTCGCGAACGACAGCAACATAAGCGTTATGGAAAGAAGAATTTTCATGTTGAAGGTTTAGGGTTGAGAGTTGAGGGTTGGGGGTTGAGAGTTGAGGATTGAGAGTCACAAAAGCTGCGCTTTTGCACGCAACAGCTCCGCGTAGTTGGAACAGATTGGAACGTAGTTGGAACAGATTCCGCATGATTGTGATGGTTAGAGTTGAATTGGAATTCAAATTTAAAAAATTCGATTTAAAATTCAAAATTCAAAATCATTAGTGGTGCATAATTCTAAATTCAACCGGAACAACAATTACTAAAGAAACCGCAAATTAGGACACTATGCAGAGTTCGGCAGCGATGTCTTCAA
>CAJTZQ010000024.1 GCA_910583795.1 uncultured Muribaculaceae bacterium | reverse complement strand
GCTTGGCGGCAGATGCCGCTTAGCCTATGAATTATTTTTTTAACGAACTATTGTAAAATCCTTGTGTTAAAAATCGAGATATTCATTAAAGTCGGTTAAACAACTTAAATAGATGCTTGACAAACAAATAATCCTAAAGCTTTCAATTTATGTTTGCTCGGATTGATTAATTTAATTAATTTTGACGATAGCAATATAAAATGAGATATCATGACGCTTCAATTTCACCAAAATATTTTTTCTTTAGTAAGAAACCAATTTTCCATCTGGTGGATATTGGCATTGATATGCACATCTATTTTATTTTTCAATGCTTGCACAACCGACGACTATGATCAACCAACTCTTGATGAAAGGATAGTATTAAATTTAAAATTAAATACAACCCCATTATCCACTCGTAGTAATGAATCGTCTGAAACCGTTAAAGATAAAGAAGGAACGGAACTTGAAAATCAAATCAATAATGAAGATCTTTGGATTGCTGCATTTGATTCGGACAGCCATCAACGGATTGAAATTCTATGTAATGTAGGAGAATCCGACAAGACCGCATTCATCGTGATCAAAAATTTTGAAAACTATTCTGATAACATTCAAATCATAGCTCTTGCCAACTGGGACAGATTTGGTATTACTAAAGATAAATTAGAATCCGTTACAAATCTTTCCGAACTGAGTGAACTGACTTTTTCATTCAATACAAAAAATCTGACGTCTAATGTCAGAGACAATTCCATAGACTATTATCCCTTGCCGATGTATGGCTATACGACTTATTCTTTTAATTCATACTCTAATGAAATCAACATTGACATGAACCGAGCACTTGCCAAGATTGAAATTGTAGACAATCTTCAAGGCGATCTTAAAATAAAATCGGCAACACTTGTCAAATATTCAACTGAAAGTTATCTTTTGCCAAAGAGCACTAACATTAGTGAAGGTACTGTTGATTCCGCTACTTCTGTCAGTGAATCCTCATCTACAATCGGTAATAATTTGATATTCAATAAAACTACCGATGAGTCTAACGTAACCACGTTCTATGCATATATCCCTGAAATTAACCTTGGTGCCGCAGATTCCGATTTTAGAAAAATCGAATTGACACTTACCAATGATAAGAAATCAGAAATCCGTCTCATAAATTATTCTGATGGAATACCATCTACCGAACCAGATGAAAAATGGCAATCCCTGAATAGAAACCACATATACCGTTTTAACGTAAAAGAACTAACTTCCACTGAACCCGAAATCCAGATCCAACCTACAATCCGTATTTGCTGGTATGAAACTGATTACGGCAAATTTAATTCATACAATAGAGACGTATTACTTCTCTCTGATAATAATTCTGACAACATTCTTAACCCTGATAATACTGACGCAATAAGAGTATCAGACAAAATAATTATTAACGGGAAAGAGATACCTGGTGTTATAAGTTACTATATTGAATGTGAATTAGAAGGCGACATTTTATTCAATGACGTAATATATATATTAAATGAAGATGGAAACCTACCTGTATATTATGAAGACTATGCTCGTTATCTTCATCTTGATGTAATTAAATATGAGAATATTGAAGAAACAACATATTGTTGGCTTAATTCACTTCCCTATGCAAATATCGAATATGCAAATACCGGAGAAACGAATTTTAGCAATAAAAACAAACACAGAATATATTGGAGGGGAGATACCTATCAAACATATAAAGTGGAACTTACAATATCCTCTCACTATGAAGGAACAATTGTTCCACTATCTGAAAAATCCTTTCAGTATGACAAGAACCGAGATTTATATTATTATGATTTTATTGTTAATGGAGAAAGCGTTCCGCAAATAAATTGTGATTTACGTAATATTATAAGAAATGTAACTATTACACCATATTCATTTTCTCCAGAGACAATAAATGGTGAAGAATACTATGTCTTCTATGCTAATTAGGAAATAAGAGTACTATTAGTTATAGATTTGAGAATAAAGTCGGATAATTATATCTATAGAATTTGTCAAGGCAATAAGCCATAAGAAACTATATGAAAACCAATCTTCGTGAAAAAAGTTTAAGCAACTTCATACGCAAAAATATGGGAATTCCGTTGAATATAGTTAAATTTGCACTTGAGTTATAATTTTTAAAACATGAAAGAATTTAAAGTTGAATCATATAAAAATGTGTGCTTAGATGCATTCAATGTAGAAGGTGTTAAAATAGCAATATGGCAAAAATAACTTCTATTTTACTAAGTTGATTACTCTGTCATAAAAAATTTAAACTATGGGCGGTTTGTAAAATTCCTTTATAGATTGAAGGATTCCGATTTATAGATAGCCCATTAAAAAAGCTAATAATAACCAACAATAAAGATATGGAAGATAGATATGTACGCACCATGTCGGAACTTGAAAAGTACGCTTGTATGTGGTGGCCAAAAGAAATAAGAGAATATGCGGAAAAGGTAAGTATTTTACAAACTTTTCTTGACACTCAAGAAAAGTTTATATCTATCTTAAAGCTTGCTGACAAACAGAATCCTTGCAGCATTTTCAGTATTATAGAAGCTTCACATTTTTCCATAAAGTTTTTTCTTAAGCATTTAATGATTCTTACAGATGTCGGGGCAGAACCATTGCAGAGGGTAAACTCTCAATTTAAGGAACTTTTCCCACAAGGTAAGATGATATATAATATCGATAATGTTCAATATGAATATGTATTTCAGGCTCTTCCTATTAGATCAAAACTAAATAATGAAAAGATGAGAGTCGACACTTTATCAAATATGCAAGCCGATAAATGCGACGTGGATCTAACAAAAGATATAATTATGTTGCTTATCTTTGGAGCTGCATGTAATAGTGTTAAAACGAGAGCTGTACTATATAGATGCACTGTAAGTGATTATCTTGGGAATGATGGTAAAATTAAAAAATATGTCAGACAAAATTATATCAGGGTAAGTCGTATAATCGCAGGTAGAACTGCTAATGATTTGGGTAATACTATTCAAAATTATGCAGCTGACTATTTAAAGATGAAATTGGGATCAGATTACAATGTCACGACTTTCGGAACTATTCCAGGGGTTACTATTAATGATGGAAAAACAGAGGCTAAATTTGATATAGTAATCGATCGGATTACAGATAATTCGAAATTCAAGCCTTATGTTGGCGTAGAAGTGTCATTTCAAGAGACGAGTAACAGTACTGTGGAACGTAAAGGACAAGATGCATCCGCCCGTTTTTTGTCCATTGTTTCTAAGAGAAGTTTTGTTGCTTATATTATTGACGGAGCGGGTAATTTTTCTCGTAGAGCAGCTGGAGAGGTGATGTGTGCTAATAGTCATTGTAATGTATGTTGTACGCCTGAGGAATTTGATGTCCTTGCGCAATTTATCAAAGAAAAACTTGGATGATTAGGTTTATTGACCTTTTTGCAGGGATAGGTGGAATCCGCTTAGGAGTTACAAATGCACTGGCAAATTTTGGAATAGAATCGCAATGCGTCTTATCCAGTGAGATAGATGAGAAGGCGTGTGATACATATGAACTTAATTTCCAAGAGCGTCCTCAGGGTGATATTCGCCAAATAACTGATGTGCAACAATTTGATTTAGTATTGGCAGGTTTCCCTTGTCAACCATTCTCTTATGCCGGAAAACGTCAAGGATTCGGAGATACCCGGGGTACATTATTTTTTGAAGTTGAACGTTTAATAAAGGCTTATAAACCAAAGGCGTTTTTATTGGAGAATGTTAGAGGATTGTATACACATGATAATGGTAGGACTTTCCAAACAATTATAGGTCACCTTAATGATTTAGGCTATGGAACATACGACTTATTGCTAAATAGTTCAGATTTTGGCGTTCCTCAAAATAGGGTTAGACTATACATTTTAGGAATCCTAAATGCACAGCCGGAAATGACTTTGATTACTCATTTGGGCGCTTCAGATTCTCATTCTTATAAAAATAATTATCAACTTGATTTATTTGGATATCATAGTCATGCCACTGTCGCTGATATTTTAGATCAAAATGTAGACGAAAAATATATCTGTTCAAATCAATTTCAACAATTCCTTCACAATGCAGTCGGAGAAGACCTCAACATCCTTCACGGATGGCGTATGATGGATTATAGAGGAGGACAATCACTTCATTCATGGGACATGGGTATGAGAGGTGTATGTAATGATGCCGAGAAAAATTTTATGAATTTATTGATTAAAAATAGAAGGCGTCCGGAATTTGGTCGTAATCAGGATGGGAAAAAACTATCGTTAGATCAGATTCGTAGTTTTTATCACTCAGATGATGTGGAACAGGTCGCTCTATCTTTAATTGAAAAAGGATATTTAAAAGTCCAAGATGGAAAATATAGTCCTGTATGTGGAAATATGTCATTTGAAGTATTCAAATATTTGGATCCACAAAGTATTTCAATCACATTGACTTCATCCGATTGTAATAGGTTGGGTGTAATTCAAAATAATCAAGCCCGTCATATTACGCCGCGAGAATGTGCTCGTCTTCAAGGATTCCCGGATACATTTATAGTTAACCCAAACGATAAATATGCATACAAGCAATTTGGTAATTCCGTTTCTGTTCCTGTAATAGAAGCGGTTTTCAACGATTTTTTAGATAATAACATGGACAAACTTAACTGGTTATAGGGATCATATTTTGAAAGCATGGAGATTATCCATATTTAATTTGATTATCGAATAATTATGGCAAAGAGTGAATATATTGAAAAGAATAGGATGTGGTTGGCTCAGAAGGCGCTGGAAGAGGGTGTAAATCCTTTGGATAAGGGTGTATATTATAAATCGCTCAAAAAAGGAAGTGGTTCCTCTCCGAATAGGAGTAGCGTGGTTACTGTTCATTACACAGGAAAAACTATCAACGGCAAAACTTTCGACAGTAGTCGCGGTGGTGTTGCACCTGCATTTCGTCTGCGTGACTTGATTCCCGGATGGATCATAGCCCTGCAACAAATGAAGGTGGGCGACAAATGGGAGGTATATATCCCGGCAGAACAGGCATACGGCAAATTCAATCAACCCGGAATTCCCGGGGGCTCGACACTCATTTTCGAGATCGAATTGATAGGTATCGCATAAAACTGAACGGTTTTCTCGAATCAAGATAAGAAAGATCAGTTTGGTTTCTATATGCTTCCCTCTCGAAAGATATGTTGTAATAGGCTTTAGTTGAAAATCCATACTGAAACAGCCTCACAATCCATTCCACAATATAAGACAGATAGAAAAATAGATAAGCCATCTCTTTCATCTGTGCAGTGTGGATCTTTTCATGATTGATGATCACACTGTTGCACGGACCCTTGGCGAACAAAACTCCAAAAAGGTTGATGGCATAAAAATTCCTGCCAAAAGGTAATATTTTATTATAAATAATCTTCATTTATTATCAGAACGCGCAACCGGCGTAAAACGCACCTTGACTGATAGATTATTTTTACGTAAATTTGCGTTACCGTATATTTGCACTGGCAAATCGAAACAGAAATATGGCACAAGAGCAATCAAACATTAAAGATCGTCAGCACATCTCTATGAGGGTGCCCCGAAAATACACAGTGTTTATACATAATGACGATTTCACCACAATGGAATTTGTGGTGATGGTTCTAACCACCGTTTTTCATAAGAGCATGGAAGAAGCGGAGCAACTTATGCTTCAGGTGCATCATTCCGAGAAAGCACCTGTCGGTTCGTATAGCTACGATGTCGCAATGACCAAAGCTTCACGTGCAACCGATATGGCCCGTGCAGAAGGATTCCCTCTCCGGCTTACCGTGGTCGGAGAATAATCAACGCTCTCATAATTCTTAAATGGAACAGCAAATTTATTATTCTCAAGAAATAAACCTCGCATTCAAAACCATGTTTGAGATTGCTGAGGAAAACCGTAACGAATTTACTACTCCGGAACATTTCCTGATTGCCCTTACAAAACAGGATCCGTTTTATCAGTCTCTTCTGATGTGTGGTGCCTCTGTAAGAGATTTGAGAAAAGCTCTCTACGATTATATAGATTCACTTGATAAACTTCCCGAGGAATCCAAACCCACTTCCGAGACCTCTCTCCAGCTGAGACAGATGCTTGAAATTGCAGCAAACGCCGTAATCAATTCCGGCAAGGAATATATGGAAGTGCCACATGCCGTGAAAGGTCTTCTCTCACTTCAGGATTCACTCGCTTCCTATCTTCTGTTTTCGGCAATCTCCGGCGACGAAGGGACATTTATGAGTGAGCTTGTAAACAAATACCAAATGATTGACAACTCACCCAATTTTCTGGAAGACGAAATTTTCGGCGGAGAACTTCCTGACAACGATGGGGAACAGTGGAAATCTCTTGTTGTCTGCATCAATGACAATCTCGACAACCGTAATCCGTTGATAGGAAGGAAAAACGAATTGGAGCACACCATCCGTGTGTTGTGCCGAAAAGATAAAAACAATGTGCTTCATATAGGAGAGCCGGGAGTTGGGAAAACAGCACTTGTATATGGTCTTGCAGATATGATTAATAAGGAACTGGTGCCCGATTCGCTTATCGGTTCCAGAATTTATCAGCTTGATCTCGGCACATTGCTCGCGGGAACACAGTTTCGCGGAGACTTTGAAAAGCGCCTAAAGATGATTATGGATGGTGTTAGCCGAGAAAACAATCCTATTGTCTATATTGATGAGATCCATAGCCTTGTAGGAGCGGGTGCAACAAGTGAGAGCGCGATGGATGCCTCTAACATGCTCAAACCATATCTCGAAGCCGGGAAGATAAGGTTTATCGGTTCTACCACCTACGATGAATACAAACGTCATTTTGCTAAAAGCAAGGGACTTGTCCGCCGGTTCCGACAGATCGACATAGCTGAGCCTTCAATTGAAGAAACCATTGAAATAATCAGACAACTTAAAAAGAATTATGAAAAATTTCATGGAGTCTATTATGCGGATAAGGCTATAGAATTTGCCGTCAAGGCAAGCGCCCGACATATATCGGATAGATTCCTTCCTGACAAGGCGATAGATCTCATCGATGAAGCCGGTGCATATCGCAGGATGCACCGGTTGCATCAACGCCGTCAGACCGTGGATGTGAATCTAATTGCCGAAGTGCTCTCTAAGATTTGCAAAGTAGATTCCTTGTCGATTAAGGAAGACGATACACAACGTCTTGAAACTCTTCAATCCCGGATCAGTTCTCAGATTTTCGGACAGAATGAGGCTGTCCGCCAGGTAACCGAGGCTGTCCAGATGGCAAAAGCGGGACTTACGGAAGAATCCAAGCCCCTTGCCTCTCTGTTATTTGTGGGACCGACCGGTGTCGGAAAAACAGAAGTGGCGAAGGTGCTTGCCAATGAGCTTGGTATTGAACTGATAAGGTTTGACATGAGTGAGTTTACTGAGAAGCATGCCGTGGCAAAGCTAATAGGTTCCCCAGCCGGCTATGTGGGATATGAAGATGGGGGTCAACTCACAGACGCTATCCGGAAAACACCTAATTGTGTTCTCCTGCTTGACGAAATAGAAAAGGCTCATCCCGACATATACAACATCCTGTTGCAAGTGATGGACTACGCCCGTCTTACCGACAATAAGGGTAATCATGCTGATTTCAGGAATGTTATATTGATTATGACCTCTAACGCAGGAGCCCAGTTTGCTTCTCATGCAAAGGTAGGTTTCGGAAACATCACGACTTCAGGAGAGGCTATGATGCGTCAGGTGAAGAAAACATTTAAACCGGAATTTATAAACAGGCTCTCCGGCACAGTAGTGTTTAACGACATGAGCCGGGAGATGGCATCCCTGATTCTTGAAAAGAAATTGAATAAACTTCGCAATCAATTGGCGGTAAAGAAGGTGTCTCTTGTCCTTTCTGAATCTGCAAAAGATTATATTTTGAAAGAGGGATTTACCAATGAATATGGTGCCCGTGAACTTGACCGTGTGATAGCCTCCGGATTAAAACCGCTTCTTATGCGTGAAATTCTTTTCGGATCTTTGAAAAAAGGTGGCGAGGCTATAATTGATTTAAAAGGTGGAAATTTAGTTATGCTATGATCTTTGCCCTTGATGATGAAATTGCTTTCCCGGATCCCCGCCTCGGTGAACCGGACGGCTTATTTGCAATCGGTGGTGACTTAAGCATTGACCGTCTCCTGCTTGCTTATAGTTATGGAATATTCCCATGGTATTCATTCCGTGACAGTGATGAGCCTTATTGGTATTGTCCAATGCAACGGTTTGTCATTTTCCCGGAAGAGATTCATATATCTCATTCGATGCGTTCGCTTATCAATAGGCAGCGTTATCGGCTGAGCATAAATGAAGATTTTGAAGGGGTGATTACAAATTGTGGCAAACTCCGTGAAGATCAGGAAGGTGCATGGTTAGGCGAAGAGATTGTCAAGGCGTATACCGCTCTGTATGAACAAGGTTTTGCTGCAAGCGTGGAGGTTTGGGACGGTGAAAAACTTGTTGGCGGTTTATATGGAGTTTGCATCGGGAATTCCTTTTTCGGAGAAAGTATGTTTTCTTTGGTTCCCAATGCGAGTAAACTCGCATTGATACATCTTGCCCAAGTATTATCCAAAAACGGAGGCAGACTGATCGATTGCCAATTCGAAACCCCACACCTCAAAAGCATGGGAGGGAGATTCATCCCCTACGATGACTACCTCTCCATCATCCATGACGATAAATACAATTGAAATACAATTTAATTAGTCTTCCCTTCGAGGGGCTTAATTTATTTTGTAATTTTGCATCTGAAAATTCTACTAACTTAATAAATCAATAAATCATGAAAAAAATTACAATCGTATTCCTGTTAGTTATCCTTTTTCCAATATTTGTCTTCTCGCAAGACGGCTATCCGGCGAATTATGCCAAAGAGCCGAGATTCAAGGCGCTGATATGCTACGATCCATCGGCAGAACCAGATCATGTCAAGTTTGATAAGAATGCCATCGAGTTTTTCCATAAACTTTCTTATGGAGAAGGCTTTCTTTATGATGTCACAGAGAGCCTTGACGACTATCCTTACGAAAGGCTTAAGGAATATTCCATCCTAATCATGCTAAATGCATTACCTTCACAGAATCGTAGAGATGATTTCCAAAAATATATGGAAAACGGCGGAGGTTGGCTTGGCTTCCACGCATCTGCATTCAACAACGAACAAACAAATTGGGCTTGGTTTAACGAATTTCTTGGTTGTGGTCCATTCCTTTGCAACAACTGGCCTCCGCAACCGGCACAGGTGCAATGCGACATAACCACTCATTCAGTCACCAAAACACTTCCCGAAATATTTGTGGCACCGGCAAGTGAATTTTATCAATGGAACCCTTCTCCCCGGGAAGATAAAGATGTAAGAGTGCTACTTTCAATCACCCCTGCCAACTATCCCTTTGGAATAAAAGATGTGGTAAATTTCGGAGATTTCCCGATTGTATGGACCAACACTCGCTACCGCATGGTATATCTCAATATGGGTCATGGGTCTGAGGGATTTATCGATGCAACCCAAAATCTTCTTTTCACAAACGCATTCCGGTGGGTGGTTTCACAAGATCCCCAAGGCGATCCTTTCAAGAAATAATCCGGAGAAAAATCTCTGAAAATAAATTGAGAATTTGAGTGATAAAGCGCACCCCAAAAGTTTTGTCTTACTTTTGGGGTGCACTTTATTTAACGGTCGTCATCATGACCATGGATAAAAGTTATTTATATACAGATTGGAAAGGACAATTTTTCAGATAGGGATATCCATTATTCATATTGCCTTTGTCATCAATAGCCCAATCGGTGTCAAAATTGAACCCACTGAATGTGCCTTTATCTTTCTTTTTGCTATCAGAAAACGAAGATGCACACCATCCTTTGCCTGAACCTTCAAGATAATACAGGTCATGATGATGCCAAATAGAACCATGATGCGTGCCTACCACAGCATTTCCATACGACACTTTCCCGATGTTTATGCAGCGGACAACTTCCGCATAGTGGTCAACACATCCAACAATACCACCATTGTCACTTTTTTGATCAGAAGTCACTTCTCCTGTATTATAGCAGTCGTGTGTCATCCAATGCGTGTCATCATAGTCATTGCCTTCTTCCTGATATCCGAGAAGACCACCGACATGCGAATTGCCGTTACCTGAGGATACTTTACCACGATTGCAACAGTAAGCCATCTCCATATTCTCACCTTTAGTGAATCCGGCTCCGGAAGGATCCTTTCCCAATCTTCCGGCAATACCCCCTACTTTAGAGTCACCGGATCCACCTGCCACTTCTCCATGGTTGGCACAATACATCACAATCATGCGCGGGGCATCCCCCTGGCCTATAATACCTCCGATATTTCCTTGTGAGGAATTTGAAATTTTTCCATAATTCGCCGAATTCAGTATTCTGTGATTATTTTTACTATCATCTACAAGCAGACCTACACAGCCGCCAACAACGTTACTTCCGGTAACTTCTCCCAAATTCACAGCATATTCTATAGTGATATCGGAATTTCCACCGATATGGGATACATGTCCGACTATACCACCGGTATAGTTAGACCCTTCGATTTTCCCATAGTTGAGAAGGTGATTGTAGCCACCGGTATTGATTGCCAATCGTCCGATAATTCCTCCTGTGTAATTACCTTGAGAATTTTTAACAGCCGACATGTTTGCCACACAGTTTTTCACTTCACCCCGCGAAGAGTTTTTCACATGTCCCACAATGCCTCCGACTCTTTCTTTTCCGAATACTTTCCCCGTACATGTAGCTTGGCTGATATATGTGTCTTGCGCGTATCCCACGATGCCACCCATCGACGTGCCATTGCCGGGATTATCATTGCCTGATGATACCGTACCTGCAAAATCACTTTTAAAACTGCTGGAGGCAGGAAGTGGCGAAAGTTTTAAATCTCCTTCGATTCGTCCCTTGATAGTGCTCCATTCTGCGTAGCCTACGAGTCCTCCGATAGCATCAGGTCCTTGAACATGCATGTCAGGATCTAAAGTAAAATATTTGCATTCCAATGTATTGTTATGATTTTTACCGATGATGCCTCCTCCGAAATTAGAATGAGCCGTCACATTCACATTGATCACGCTGACAGCTTTTGCCTGAATGTCATTTTCAAGATAACCGAACATTCCTCCAATATAGCATTCGCCTTCCACAGCAATATATCCATTATCTACCTGTCCTATCCTATTGGTGTTGTCATGACCTTCAAGAATCAGATGCTTATTACTTTTCATTGAGCCGAAGAAACCACCTATGTTGTTATTCCCCTTTACTAAAGAACCTACTGTCGTGTTCTGAACGCTTAGATCTGCAGATAGATCAGCATATCCTATGAGTCCTCCTACATTGTCTTTCTCAGAACGCACTGGCGCAAGAACCTTGACTCCCCTGATATAGCCGGACTTATTTAGTTTCGCTTCCCCGATCAATCCGCCACAATTACTATCGCCGGAATAAATCACCTTAAGATTTACATCTTGCTCAGAGATGGAATGTTGGAGAGTAATGTCTCGGAATTGGCATCCTCCATTTATAATGGATCCGGCAATACCTCCGGCATTTGACTTAGTGGAATTTACAGTGAAGAGAGCCGTATTATAATCTTCGCGAAGATTTGACAAGCCATCAATCTGAAGTTCACCTTCCGACACGCTTCCTACTACTCCCCCAATATTATCTTCACCATTTATTTCGGCATAAAGATGACAATTTTCAATAATAAGTTTTCCCGTAGCAGATCCTATAAACCCGCCAATGGATGACCCGCAATTTGTTATGCTCCCGTCAATAGTCACATCACTAATTTTCACATTCCCTTGAGAAGTTCCTGCCAAAGCGCCACCGTTAGACTTAATCCCTGTCATACGTGGCTTGACAGTCAAATTTTTGATCAAAGCACCGTTACACAATGCTTTGAATAAACCTATAGAGACATCATCGCCTTCCATTGAGCCGATATACGGAAGACTGATGCTATGGTGACCTCCGTCGTAGACACCCGCGAACAAATATCCGGCATAATAACGTCCCTGATAGGCATCGCTGCGTGGAGGTGCTTCGAAATCCGCAGTCTGTTTGAAATAAATACCTGCTCCATGATTTATAGAATCACGGCTAAGATCATATTCAAATTGATCAAAATCATCTTTTGATCCTATTTGATAAGGTTTATCTTCAGTTCCATTTCCGTAGAGAGTGTATTCCATCTCCGATCCTATAAGGATATGCAACATCTCATCACGGAAAGTAACTTTCAAAAGGCTCCCCAATGGTTTACCGTCTGCAAGTGTGCCTGATAAGTCATAATCGCTGTCGGGGATCCGTTCATCTTTGGGGATTTGCAAACGACAGGAAAACTTATCTTCATCTTTACTTATCATAGCCGAGTATTCCCTGACAGAACTATCGGTGTGTGATGTCAACCGAATGTTCAGATTTGTCGACGTGTCAGGAATATTCCAGTATTTCTCGTTGATTATGAAAGAGCTCACTTTGAAATTGCCCTCCTCTTTCAAAGTTGATCCCAATTCGTTTCGCAGATTTAGATTCTCGTCACTGCATCCTGTCATTATGAAGCTGATTAATGCGAAAATGCCCCAAATAAGTCCAGAAGCGTTTGTTATTATAGTTTTCATCATCTTTATTTTTTATTCTTCAACTTCTTCTTGCATCTCGGAATTGAACGGCACAGGGAAATATCCATCAGTATTGGTCAGCTCCCATTTAGAGTTTGCACCATTAATGTCCCATCCGTTATAGCTGTTTTTATTTTTGAGTTCGGAAAGTCCAAGTCCTTTCATTCCTGCAGGCATATTCGTGTCGGAATAACCGGGATAGAGAGGAGAATAGAAATATAAGCCTGAGTGATCTACAAAATCTCCTGAGCTATTGACAAGGGGATCACCCCATCCTTTCCCTATATTCAGGCAACGAAGGGTTTCGGACCTTGAATCTCCACGCCCTACGATACCCCCGTTCTTGTTGGCTGAACCTTCATATGAACCAAGATTGAGACAATCTTTTAAAACAACGTACTGTTGCAGATGTCCTGCCACACCACCAACCTTGTCTGCTCCGTCAGCTTTAACTTTACCCATATTGACGCATTGGGAAACAATTGCCGCATTGTTTTGGAAATCGGTAGCACCCTCCACAATGGCATTCACTCCCCCTATCACCGTCGCTATCGCCCCCACTGCTGTGAGTGCAATAGCTGTACTTGTCCCTCCTGTCACGAATATTGAAGCCACAGCTGTGGTTGCAGCCACGCATATACATGTGCCGGCTATCACTTTTTGTACAATTTCCTGAATCTTCTTATCTTGCTCCAATTTTTCATAGCGTTCTTCACGATTGTTATTGATATTAAAATTTATAATGGCATTGTTTTCGTCGGATGCTTCATAAAAAGAGAGAAGATTATTGATATTCAACATATATTGGGTCATCGTTGCTGTGTCAAATTCAGGTGAGACAAACCATTGTGCCGCAGCTGCATTCTCACGTAGACTTTTCATTTCCGCCTTGACTGATGCATCCGTTTCCGCCATGTTCTCTTTAAGTGATGTCTCTATTAGTTCAGCTTCTTCCTCGGTCACCATCTCTGTAATTCCTTCTGCAAAGTACACACCATCAGCTATCATAGTGGTCCAGTCAAGAGCTGTCTCCGTGATGTGGAGCACATGAACCAATTTACCAAGAGCCTTTTCAGCTATTGAAGCTCCCCCTTCTAATGCTTCGCCCGCCACGGCAATTACCGGACCCAACATTCCAAGCACACACTCCGTGCCCCCGAGAACACAACTTGCAATGTCGTTGAACGACCAATTCCTCGGATCGCCGATCTCTCCGATTAATCCTCCTGTCGGACCGTTACCTCCGTTCTGAATATATCCCGAGTTGAAACAATAATTCATCATAGTATAATTTCCACCGAGCCCAAGTATGCCACCGGTGTAACGTGCGGATACATCTATATCTCCTAAATTCTGACATGCAAATACAGCTCCCCATGTAGATGTGCCGACGATCCCTCCCGCGCCACTCAGATCAGTACCGGATATTCTTCCTGTATTTAATGCATTGTGGGCTACAGCTATTGATGAATTGCCGACAATTCCACCGACTGAGGCACCGGATCCCAACGCTTTTACCTCACCCGTGTTGTATACGGCATAACAACCGAACTGAGCCTCTCCGCAAACACCTCCAACTGACTGTTCTCCCTCAATATTTCCATTGTTGCGACATGATTTAACAAGGGTGTTGTTAAACATCAGTTCCTCTGAACCGACACGGGTGCTTCCTATTATACCGCCAACTCCTGTATGTCCTTTCACTTCACCATTGTTGGTGGACGAATAAATATATGAAACCCCGGTGCCACCGGCTATTCCTCCAGTGCCATAACCTCCGTTGTCGTTGTCATTAGGATTGTAAGCTTTAGATCCTTTTATCAATCCTGAGTTGGTACAGCTTATAACAAAAAGAGAATCTACCGACCCTACCATCCCACCCGCACCGGTGAAGTCGGAAGTCACCGATGCAATGTTTTCACATTTTTGCAAATATGATTGAGAATAAAGAGAACCTGTGCCAAGAAGTCCACCCACTCCGTATGCCCCGGATACAGACGTGCCAAGATTAGAGCAGCTGTCGAGAAGAATCATTCCATAGGTGTCGACGTTGCCTACAAGTCCACCAACTCCCACACTTCCTTTTCCGGCGGAAATATATCCACCGCTTGTGGAGCATCCGAAGAGCGCTGTCTTATCGCGCTTATTGCCGGCTGAGACAGCACCTCCGACAATCGCGCCGACAGCAAAATTTCCTTCCATGTTTGGATTAGACATGGTGATATTTTTGAATACAGCTTTTTCCGAATAGCCAAAAAGACCGATACCGGCAGAATTGCCACGTTTTGCCCAAAGATTGGATATTCTGTAACCATTGCCATCATAGATACCTCTAAATGGATTGTTGGGCATGTTTCCAATTGCAAGCCAGCCGAATTCATGATCGCTGTCCCACGACGCCTTGTCCATGTCGATGTCTGCCATCTGTCGGAAGTACGTCTTTGGCAATAGCAGATTATTCTTAATCTGATCGTTGGTTATGCTGCGTAGTCGTTTGAGATGATCGGGACTTGAAACGATAAACGGATCGTCTTCTGTGCCATGTCCTGACATTTTCATGACTTTGCTATAGTAGTCGAGAACTCTTGCCGTGTCGGTTTCAGATATCTCTACCCTGCAGCCGAGCCCGAATTCATTCCAGACAGTGTCTCCGTTGATGGGCACTTCAGGAGTTCGTAGACACAAAAGCCGATATACTCCAGGTTTCAGACCTGTCTCAAATGTGAGTGTGGATTTCCCACCCATACGAAGATGTGCACCTTTACGGGATATCAGACTTCCGTCTTCAGCGCGGAGAATACAGACAAAATCCGGTTTGCCGAAATCTTCAGTTTCTCCCCAAAGTGTGATTACATTTTGTCTTCCTAAATACCGGTCATTCTCTTCAGGATTGAACGAAGGAATGTAAGGTTCATCTTTACACGATGAAGCCAGGAGCACTCCCAATCCAAAAAGGGCGAAAATACATTTCTTTATAAACATGATGCTAAAATTAGTCGTTCCAATGAAGTCAAAACTGCTTCATAAAGTTTATTACAAAATTAAACCTTTTGAAATCTTTACATGTCGCATATTCGGAATTTATTGTCTCATGACAGTAATGTTTTGAAAATATGTTAGAATTTACCGCATAATTGACCATTTGATATGGTTTGTTACATAAAATTCCTGATTTGATACATTAATTTTCCTGATTTGAAACAAAAAAAAACGATATAAGTCATTAATTTTGTAGCGATGTTTATACTCCATCTATATCATATAAAATGATTTCCATAAAGATATTGCTACTTATACTTTCTCTCTGTTTTATTCCATTTCCGGTATCCGCAGGGAATGAAACCGATTCTATAAGACAATTGCTTCCTCATCTGCAAGGGGAGGAAAAGCTGTCTGCCCTAAGTTCTTTGCGCAGTCTTGCCCATGCTGACGGCAACAAAGATGAGGAGTATAGATGGATCAATGAATATATTAAAGAAGCGAAACGGCAAAATGATGTGGAATGTATCGGAGATGCACTCCTTAGCCGTCTTTACTTTTTTGAGAACTATGAGATGACAGACAGCATCCATAAATATCATAAAAATGCTATAGCGGAAATGCGCGCATTTAAAGCATGGGACTGGATGTATAATTGTTGGGACGTCGCTGTGCAATACGATCTTTATCACGACCGCCTTGAATCTGCATTGCGTAAGGCAAAAAAGATGTATGACGATGCAAGACAAAACAAATCTTACTACGGGATAGGAGTAGCGCTTTTCGATATGGGTACAATATATCAAGCAATCGGAAGAACGGATGATGCAGTGTATGCATTAAGGGAAAGCGTGAAAACATTGCGTGGCGAGGATAATATCACGCTCCTTTTGTCAGCATATAATTATCTTTGTTCAAGTCTCGATGGACTGGGGCAATATGATGAAATACTACAGCACACTGAAGATTGGAAATCCGTGATAGACGGATATGAAAAAAAAGCTGTATCAATGGGATATACTGTATCTCTTGATGGGAAAAAACTTTATAATGAACTTGCAGCGTGTGTTGCGGAAATAGGACGAGGCAACCTTCAAAATGCAGGTAGACATCTTTCATTGGCACAAGAATATGCGCGTGGACGGTCTGCCTCCGCTCAATATAAACTGCTTCTTACGGAATGTCGGTATTATACGGCTGCCGGAGACTATGATAAAGCAATAGAATCAGGAAGGAAAAACGCGGAGATGCTTCGGGAACTTGGCGACTCAGTCAGTCTTGCCACTATGGAGACTCAATTGGCTGAAGCTTATTTCAGAGGAGACAATTTTAAAGAAGCTTCCGCGCTCTATAGGAAGCTATTGCCTGAGAAAGAGAATTTGAGGGTTGCCGAACTTTCCCGACGTCTCGACGAAATGAGAACAATGTATGAAATAGATACGCTTGCACTGGAATCGGAAGCTTCTCGGGTAAAATTGATCGGAGTGGCGTCGATTGTAATTTTTCTTCTGATTGTTTTAATGGTTACAGCTGCCTATCTTATAAGATTGAGAAAGAAGAATAAAGTGTTTTATGATATTATTCAAAAACAAGAAACCAGAGAAAAAATGATGAAAATTGCTGATGCTAAAGCGGAGGATGATCCTATCGGCGAAGAGGAGGATAGACTTTTTTCTGTGGTAAAGTCGCTTATGGAGAACAATGAACTGTATAAAGATCCCACATTGAACAGGGAATCTCTTGCGATTGCCGCAGGATCAAACACTGTTTATCTTGCTGAGGCTATAAAACGCAACATGGGTCAGACAGTCAGTGAGTATATCACAAGTTACCGTCTTGCCCATGCAGCTAAAATGCTTTCGGAAAATCCTAAGGCTGGAATTGGAGAAGTGGAGGTGGATTCCGGATTTAATTCAAGATCCACATTTAGCCGGCTTTTCAAGATGCGTTATGGCATGTCACCTACGGAATATCGTGCGGTGTCGCGAGGAAAAAAATCTTAAGCCGTTGATTAAAGAGATATTTGATTAGAAATGTGCTACAAATTCTGCCACTATTTTATTACGTTCCGATATTGATGGAATGGCTTCTTTATTATAAAAATACTGTTCGTAGTTCAATCTAATATCAGCTTGCAGATTTTTTTTGCCCAGACTCAGTGTTATCCCTCCTGTGAGACGGTGACGTTCGGGATCACTTAGGACAAGATTGCCGTTTTCATCCTTGTTGCCGTTGCTATGGTCTGACATATAATCATATCGTCCTAAAAATGAAATTGCAGATGATCCTTTTTTTAAAGGTAACCTATAGGCTGCGAAAGCATCTATAGCGTTCACTCCACTAAAAGAATTGTGGGCATAGTTTTTTCTGAGATATTCGGCTTCTATATGCCATCTTGCATTTTCCCAATATGCTCCGGCATCATACATCATGACATTAATATCTCCCACATTGGCTTTCTGACAACTTAAGGTCACATTAATACAGTCCGATATCATTGTAAATGCCTTAAAAGAGAAGTTATAATTGTTTGTCCAGAAATTTTTTTGATTAGTGAGTCCAGAACCATTGAATATACCCCCTTCAAGAGTCAGTGGGATATAACTGCCGAAAGTCCAGGAGGCAGCCGCCCCTACATCTCTCACATTACCCACCTGTTTGGCAATGAATGAACGGTTGGCAAAATATTGAAGGTGAGGTGACCGGTGGGCGTCGATTGTGAATGGCACACGCATCTGCCCGAATGTAAACTTAAGATTTTCCTTGGGCTGGAGCCGTATATAAGCATCAAGCATTTTAATTGACCCTTCATCAGAAAGATCAATTTCAGCCTTATATCTTACAATTGGTATTATTTTCCCTTCCACGCTTAAGCGTGCGTTGCGGATTTCAAATCTGCCTTTACCTATAGGAGGTTCATATTCATATTTTGCTCTTATCGTGCCATGAATTTCGGGCATATATTCTGATTTGGAAATCTTATCGGAGATATTTTGCGAGAAAGCTGCCGGAGTGGATACCAGGATTGAAGCCACGATAAAAAATGGATAAATTAATCTTTTCATGTATGCTTTTGTATGAAACAATCTTTTTTACTTAGGATTTTTTACATAACAATAGAAAGGGCGGGACGGCTACGGAATTCTGAATCTCGGAGTTTTGCGAATGCTCTGAGGTATTTGCGTATAGAAGATACCATTTCTTGTGTCTCCTGAAGCATATTTACATACACATATAGCACTGACATTGCAGATGTATCGCCATCTCTCAAGTGATCATGAACTCTATGATAAGTATCTGATATTGTGTCTTTAATCTCATCACAGTGTCGGCGTAAGATAGTGATGGTTTCAATATTGTCAGACTGCATAAGTGCAATCGTATCATTGAAAAGATTACTGATGCGTGTCTCTATAAGTTCATATTCTGTAGTATAGTTCGAAGGAAGTGGTAAAAAATTGTTATCTACATGTTCTTTGCATACTTCATTTATGCGTCGGAGGTTATAAAGAATATTCATACAGAGATTATTGCTCAGATAAAACCATGTGCTTTTTTCTATTGCCATTTCGCGCGTGAGGTGGCGTAGACACAGGGTCTCTCTGCGTCTGGTGTTTTTAAGGATTGTCTTATGTTTTGCAAGGCTTGATTCTGTCTTACTTAATACTCTGGCATTATCATTGATAAAGGCTGAAGTTATCTCACGATATTTCTGTCCGGCATATTCCATAAAATCCTGTTGCTGTTCGGTGATATACATCAGCATAAGCTGCCATGTCTCTGATTTATCTTTAGTGGATATGATTGCCTGAAAGAGTATGTCTCCATTTTCTTGCTCATCATTTTTACCGAATCGGCGATTGCTCCGAATGATTATGAATATTGTAAGCGCGGCAAGCGCAAACATCACCCAATGCCCACCATAGTGCATTGCCGCCACAATCACTCCGGCACCGATAAAAGCTGCCCCGGCAGTAAGGAACCATCCACCGATTACTGAAATAACACCGGTGATTCGGAATACTGCACTTTCCCGTCCCCATGCACGGTCAGCAAGAGATGTTCCCATTGCCACCATAAATGTGACAAATGTTGTGGACAATGGCAGTTTCATGGAAGTTCCTAAAGCGATAAGTGCACCGGCAAGTACAAGATTCACAGACCCACGTATAAGATCGAATGCCGCTCCCTGGTCCATTATTGTTTCATCAACGTTGAACCGGTTATTAAACCATCTGCGTATGCGTGAAGGTGTGACTTCGCGAACCCATGAAAGAAAAGATATGGTCCATCTCACGAGTCTGCGCCCGATACGCGACGACCCGAACATTTCATCCCCTCCTTGCTGACTGCCTAAACCAATTTCTGTTTTTGTAACATTTTTCGCTTTCTTCGAAGTTGCGAGTGAAACCACCATTATCACACCTGCTCCAATTAGGAAATATATAGGTGTGTTTGCTGGACCATTTAGAGAATCCATCAAGAATCCGGTTGCGTCTCCGTTGCCATTGGCTATGAAATCCTGATAAGATGCCAACCCGCTCAATGGGACTCCAATAAAATTGACAAGGTCATTTCCCGCAAAAGCGACAGCAAGTGAAAACGTCCCCATCAATACAATCACTTTAAGCACATTTACTTTACAAATATGTAGCAATTGCATTATCACAGTGAAAAAGCCGAAGCAGCAAAGAATGATCATGCCCGTGTTGCTTTTTATCCAACTTTTTACTTCAGGAGTCATAAATGTTAAATCCTTAGCCCCTTTGATGAGGAGAAAATAGACTATTGCTGTGGCACATATCCCACCAAAAATCCCGATTTTCCATTTAAGGTTGTTTTTGTAGTTGAAAGAGAAAATCATGCGGGAAAGAAATTGGACAACCGTTCCAAAGAAAAAGGCTATCGCAACAGAAAGGAATATTCCCAAAATAACGGAAAGCGCTTTTTCTGTATTTAATAAATCATTGAATCCGAGATCCAGGCCTCCCGCCATTTTGATCAAGGCAACCACAAATGTCGCCCCCAATAGCTCAAACACCATTGACACTGTGGTAGAAGTGGGCATTCCGAGAGAATTGAAAATGTCAAGAAGTATTATATCTGTGACCATCACTGCCATAAATATACAAATCAGGTCATAGAAAGAGAAATGCTCAGGACGGAATATTCCATGTCGGGCAATATCCATCATACCATTGCTCATAGCGGCGCCAATGAATACCCCTATGGACGCCACTATAAGAACTCGTTTGAAAGATGCCGCTTTTGATCCTATAGCGGAATTAAGAAAATTGACAGCATCATTACTCACGCCCACCGACAAATCAAATATAGCCAGCAGAAATAAAAAAATCACTACGCAAAGAAAAAGTATCTCCATTGTTTTCTAAATTATTTTTGTGCAAAATAACAGAGAAAACATTTCATGAATGTTTCAAAATTCTTAATCTTATATTAAAGAGGCTGTGTCATTATTTACGTTTGATAGAATGTAGGGACATCGCTTTGCGATGTTGCATTTGATAATCAGATTTTTAATTTAACATGCCAAAGGCATGTCCCTACATAAATTCAATTACGACACACCCTCTTTAAAGATTTGAATAGAAGAGGCGGTTATGAGTTTTTTAATAAAGTTATTTTAAATGAAAGTCCTCCTGTCAGCAGATTTTCAACGGATATAGTGCCTCCGTGTAGCAAAATGGCATTTTTAACGATAGAAAGTCCTAAGCCTGTACCTCCGACAGAACGGCTCCTTCCTTTGTCGATACGGTAGAATCTTTCAAACAGCCGGGAAAGATGTTCCGGAGGGACACCAGTTCCGTTGTCAGAAAAAGACAATACTAATTTTTTGTCATTTTCATATATAAGATTAATTCTGATAAGAGAGCCGTCGCTATATGCAATAGCGTTGTCAACCAGATTGTTGAAAACGGCTTCCAGCAGGGATGTATTACCGTTCATGAATAATTCTCCTGCCACATCGTTCTCGATAATGATTCCTTTTGAATTGGCAATCATCAAACGGTCTTCCACCACATTGCCGATAATTTCTGAAAGATTTATTTTTTCTTTTAAGATAGAATTGTTGCCATCGTCCATTCGGGTGATTAATGACACATCAGTAAGCAAATGTTGCAATCTCTCAGTGTTTGACAGACATCGTTGTAGAAACAGGTCACGTTTTTCTTCACTCAAATTTTTATGAGCTATCAAAGTTTCGATACAAATTTTTATAGATGCCACCGGAGTTTTCAGTTCGTGATTAATATTGTTGGTAAGTTGCTTTTTTATACGTTCTTTCTCAAGTTGTTCATGTAAAACGGCTTTATGCTCCTTATCTCTATCAATATATGCTTGCTGAAGTTTTGCATATAGTCTTATTATATGATTAGAAATAGAACCGAGTTCATCGTTTGGGAAAGGTTCGGTATTTGAAATTTTAATTCCCGTCTCAACATTTTCAGCAAATTTGTTCAATCTTATTATATGTATGCCTATGCGCCTGGTAGCAATATAACCGAGTATGCACATGGCAAGAGAGATAACCCCCATTGTCCATAAAAACGTATAATCGGCTTTCAACAGCGCGCTGAGGGAGACAGAATAAGGTAAGGCAGTACGTACTACGTATCCTTGGTCGCTTTTTGTGGCTGAATAAAAGTAATAGTTTCCGGTACTTTCACTGTGTCGACGAATAGTATAGCCGGAATCAAGTTTCAAAGCCATACGTATTTCTTCGCGATCAAGATGGTTGTCGTTTGGCAACGAAAGGGTTGAATTATCATAGACCACATTTCCATTGACGGATATAATACTGACTCTTAAATTGTCAATAAGATGAAAATCTGAAAGATCTATATCTTTAATATCATATCCTTTATCTAATTCGGTAATAATATAAGAATTTATCAGCTGGAGACGGGTGTTCATTTCTTCTACCTTGAACTCTTTTTCTCTCAGATATTGAAATCCGATGAAACATCCCACAAGAAGTAATGAATAACCCAGAAGCCATACAAACAACCGTTGTGGATAAGTGATCTTATTCAATGAACCCATATCCATATCCTGAGCGAGTGACAACATTTTTGCCATATACCCCTATTTTCTGTCGTATACGGGTTATATTGACATCAATTACCCTGTCAAGCACAACAACCTCATCCGGCCATATTTCTCTAAGCAATTCTGTGCGTGAAAACACCTGCCCTATGTTAGAAAGAAACTTAAGCAGGATTTCAAATTCTTTTTTAGGCATTTTTACTTCTTTACCGTCAACCATACATGTTCTGTTGCGAGCAGACAAAACTAATCCTTTATATGAGAATATTTCAGAATCAGTTGTGGCTGGTGCGTGATCAACAGAAACACGCCGAAGCACTGTCCTAATTCTTGCAAGCATTGTTTTTAAGGAATAAGGCTTTGTGATATAATCATCGGCACCGAGATCCAGACCTTTTATAATGTCTTCTTCCGAATCTTTAGCAGTACAGAATATAATTGGCACCGACGCGGTGGAAGGATTAGATTTTATAATCTTTGCAAGTTGTATGCCGGATATTTCCCCCATCATGATATCAAGGAGAATCAGGTCGTAGTCTGAAAGATTATGACACATGGCTTCTTCAGCACTTAATGCCGTATCCACCAAATATCCCTCGTTTTCGAGATTAAACCCCAAAGTGTCGCAGAGAGTCTCTTCGTCATCCACGACAAGAATTCGTTTTTTAGTTTCCATGCTGCAAAAATAAGTATTATGCAGCTATTTTATTATTGCTAATCAAAAGTTTAATAAAAATTTAATAAAATGCAAATGGCTAATTATAAAGTTTGAATGTAGTTTCTATATAGCAAAATTAAACAAAAATGGTCGATTCCCCAAGTCGCCCTATCATCCTTGCTCGTTCAATTCCGACAGTGGGCGCAACGCCACAAGATTATCTGATGGATACCTCTATGACAATTAAAGAAATAGCCTCTTCTCTCGTGTTCCTTTCACAAGCGTTTTTATGAATACTCCAAACGCTACACATTGTCTTCGCCTAAGGAATGCCGGATAAACCACAAATCATAATTAACAATAAATTCGTATTTAAGTCCATGCATATCGTATTTAGTCTCGTGCATTCGTTTTAGTCAAACTTTCTTAAGTTCCGTTTTTGCATATAGGGTTTCAAAAACGGGATTTTTTTTGTAACTTTGCATGAGGGCGAAAATGCATCGCCCGCAGGGCAATATTTACAATAAACATGGCAGAAAACAACGACCTTTTCCAATTTGACGATTTTTCCGGTGTAGACGATCGGAACGACCATATTACAGACAATCCCGAAATGACATCCTCTTCTACCGACATAGATACTGATGTCGAAATTGAAGAGGAAATCGTACATCCAGAAAGCATTTCGGCCGGCGGATATGACGACGATGCCATCCAACATCTCGATTGGAATGAACATATCCGTCGTCGTCCCGGCATGTATATTGGAAAACTGGGAGATGGAAGCCATGCGGAAGACGGTATTTACGTGCTCATAAAAGAAGTTGTCGACAACTCTATCGATGAATTCAACATGGGAGCCGGAAAGCGTATCGACATAACTCTCACTGAAGAGGGGGAAGTGACAATCCGCGACTATGGACGTGGAATTCCACTCGGTAAAGTACGCGAGGTGGCATCTGAAATAAACACAGGTGGAAAATTTGATGATAAGAACTTCAAAAAATCTGTAGGTCTTAACGGAGTCGGCCTTAAAGCTGTCAACGCGCTTTCCACTTACTGCGATGTGGCAAGTATCCGCGACGGAAAACGGGTGGTAGTTAATTTTGAAAAAGGTAACGTGGTGAGTCAGACTCAACCTGAAGATACAAATGAGCCCAACGGGACACTGGTAAAATTCATGCCTGACAACTCCCTTTTCCGCGACTACAAATTCAGAATGGAGTTTGTAGAGACAATGGTCAACAACTATACATACCTCAACGCAGGACTTCAGATATTCTTTAACGGTAAGCGTTATATCTCCCGCCACGGACTGCTTGACCTACTCCGGGAAAACATGACGTCAGAACCTCTCTACCCTATCATACATCTTCAGGGGGAAGATATCGAATTAGTGCTTACCCACACCGATCAATATGGCGAAGAATATTATTCTTTCGTCAACGGTCAGCATACCACCCAGGGAGGAACCCACCTTTCCGCATTCCGTGAGCATGTAAGCCGCACCATCAAAGAATTTTCGGGAAAAGGATACGAATATTCCGACATTCGCAATGGAATGGTCGCCGCCGTAAGTGTCAGAATTCAGGAGCCGGTATTTGAAAGTCAGACAAAAACTAAACTCGGGAGTAAAGAGATTGCCCCAGGAAGCACAGTGACTGTCAATAAATTTATCGGTGATTTTCTGAAAAAAGAACTCGACGATTATCTCCATAAACATCCCGATATCGCCGACACCATGCTCCACAAAATAGCATCGAGCGAAAAAGAGCGTAAAGCCATGGCGGGAGTTGCAAAGCTTGCTCGCGAAAAAGCAAAAAAGGTAAGTCTCCACAACAGGAAACTGCGCGATTGTCGTGTACACTACAACGACATGGTGAAGCAAAATTCCAAACTGGAAGACAAAAGAGAGCTGTCTTCTATTTTTATCACTGAGGGAGACTCTGCATCCGGCACAATCACAAAGGTGCGTAATGCCGAGACCCAAGCCGTTTTCTCTTTGAGAGGTAAGCCGCTCAATTCCTATGGCATGACTCAGGAGATTGTCTATAAGAACGATGAATTTAACCTCCTTCAGGCAGCTTTAAACATTGAAGAAGGAATCGAGGGCTTGCGCTACAACAAAGTCATCATAGCTACTGATGCCGATGTAGACGGCATGCACATCCGTCTGCTTGTCATCACATTCTTCCTTATGTTCTTTCCGGATCTTGTCAAGAAAGGTCACGTATATATCCTCCAGACGCCTCTCTTCCGTGTACGCGACAAAAACGCCACTCGGCGAAGCAAGACCAAGAAACGCAGAAAAGGGAAAACTGATGAAAACGGAGAGCGGGACACTTATTATTGCTACACTGATGAAGAACGTGAAGCTGCTATCGCCAAGTTCGGTAACAACGCTGAGATCACCCGATTCAAAGGACTCGGAGAGATAAACGACGTCGAATTTGCAGAATTTATCGGACCCGACATGCGACTTGACCCTGTTTCACTGAAAAAAGACGATACGGTCGACAAGCTTCTTGAATTCTACATGGGTAAAAACACCATGGAACGTCAAAACTTCATCATCGACAACCTTGTAGTGGAAGATGATTCTGAAATTCATTAAATGATAAATCTCTCAGTAAAATGATAGCACTTTTTGCAGGCAGTTTCGACCCATTTACCATAGGACATCGTTCTATAGTGGAACGGGGACTCACAATCTTTGACAAGATTGTCATCGCTGTCGGGCACAATGAGCATAAACGTGGAGACTGGACAGAAGGGCAACGCATTAAGGCAATATCCGCTCTTTACTCTGGAAATCCAAACGTCGAGGTGACCGGTTACTCTGGGCTGACTGTTGATTTTGCAAAAGAAATTGGTGCACAAGTGTTGCTTCGTGGAGTCCGTGGAGTTACAGATTTCGAATACGAACGCAACCTTGCCGACACCAACCGTATGATAGGAGGCATTGAAACCGTAATATTGATCAGTGAACCTGAATTTTCATTTATCTCAGGCTCCATGGTCAGAGAGCTGCTCCACAATGGTCATGACGTGGCAAAATATATAGCCGGAGACTTCCCTATCCCGAATCATTAACCCATGCACAACCAGATAAAAATATACTGAGAGATTTCTTATGAAATTCTCTCGAAATGATAAATTTGAATATGAGAAAAACATTAATGCTAATCGGGGCCGCAGCATTGCTGACAGCGTCAGGAATTGCAAAGGCTCAATCATACGTCAACCAGAATCAGAAACTGAGAATGGCTGAAGCTGCAATTTCACAATTTTATGTAGATACTGTAAACGAATCAAAACTTGTGGAAGATGCAATTCGCGGAATGCTGGAAGGGCTTGATCCACACTCACAATATTCAAACCCGGAAGAAACCCGCGAACTCAACGAACCTCTTGCGGGAAATTTTAGCGGAATCGGTATCTCTTTCAACATGAACCAGGATACTCTTTATGTGATCCAAACCATCAGCGGAGGTCCCTCCGAAAGAGTCGGCATACTTGCAGGCGACCGCATCATTGCAGTCAATGACACTGTTATAGCCGGAGTCGGTATGAAAAATACCGAGATTATGAAAAAACTGAGAGGCCCCAAAGGTTCTGACGTCAACGTCAAAGTGCGCCGTCAGCAAGGAGGAGCCCCCGAGACAATAGATTTCACCATCACACGTGCCGATATCCCCATCTATAGCGTTGAAGCCGCATATATGGTTGATCCCAAAACAGGATACATTCGGGTTAACCGATTTGCCGCAGAAACTTCAAAAGAGGTAGCAAAAGCCCTTGCAGACCTTAAGAAACAGGGAATGTCTCAGCTGATTCTCGACCTTGTGGACAATGGAGGGGGATATCTTAACGCAGCAGTGGAAATGCTTGGAGAATTCCTCGAGCCGAGAAATCTTGCGGTCTACACCGAAGGCACTAACTCCACTCGACAGAATCACCATACAAAACCCTCCGGAAGAGAACCACTGTTTGCCGACGGCAGACTTGTCGTTATGGCAAACCAATATTCTGCGTCTGCCTCTGAAATCACTTCGGGTGCAATACAGGATTGGGACCGCGGACTCGTTGTTGGCAGGCGGACATTCGGCAAAGGGCTCGTGCAACGTCCAATCCCCTTCCCCGACGGATCTATGATAAGATTGACTGTAGCTCATTACTACACCCCTACAGGACGCGACATACAAAAACCTTACACAAAAGGAGACCAGCAGTCTTATCAGGAGGATATACTTGACCGTTTCAACAACGGAGAACTTATGCATGCCGACTCAATCAAATATGTTGATTCACTTAAAGTTGAAACTCTGAAATTACATCGTCCGATCTATGGTGGCGGCGGAATATACCCTGATAAATTCGTACCACTCGATACAACTGAATTTACGAAATACTATCGCAACGTCGTTGCAAAGGGACTTATCAACCGATACGTCATCAAATATGTCGACGAACATCGCAAAGAAATCAAAAGACAGTTTAAAAACGACGATGCTTTTGTGAAGGGATTCAATGTAACACCCGAGATGCTTTCCCTACTTGACGAATATGCCAAGAAGGAAGGTATAGAATATAATGCAGAGGAGGCAAAGACAAGTGCTCCCCTATTTTCCATGCTCCTCAAGGCGCTAATCGGAAGAGATATCTACGATAACGCTACTTATTTCAAGGTATATAATCTCCACGATCCAATTTTCATTGAGTCGCTGAAACTTATCAACTCTCCGGAATACGATAGTCTGCTTTCGTCCGGAGCTAAGAAATGAACATCCCACGGATGTCGGTTCGTATTTATTACGCACCGGCATCCGAATTCTATATCTACCTTATTCCACATTTTTGAATTCTAAACTAATCTAACCCAACTGGAATGAAACACCAATCAATCGTAATAATGGCTCTCTCCATAATGTCGATTGCGTCACCTTTCACACTTTCGGCACAACAGAAAAAAGCTGCTTTCCGTCACATTCCTTCTAAAGAGACTATGGTGAAGGACGATGTAGTCAACAAGGAATCAATACTTCCCAAAATAGATTCAACCAAGATAATTGTCAGAGACGTTGATGAAATCATCGCCTCTCTCGGGCAGCCGGATTTCAAACCTGTTCTTGTGAACAAGGCTGTCGGTCCTTGGATTTTCCTCGGATTCAGGAATGTGGCTAAAAACTCGTTTGATGTCCACTACACCCCTAAATTCACAAGCGTGATAGAATTCACAAATGATTCCACAATTGCCAAAGAGCCGGATTTAATAGGGGAAGATACTAAGGTTGAATTTAACGACTCAATACAAAATAATGAATCCTTGCTCGCTGATATCTCTGAAGATGAGACCTCGCAATATAGCCTTTTAAATGGCGATGCAATTCCCAAATGGCTGCGCGACGTTATCAACGCTTATAGTATTCAGGATGATTTCATGTACAATCTGATGGTGGAAAAACCCTCTACTATAGATTATTCATATTGGGATTTGCCTGTGCCGCCACGTCTGCTCGACGATGACGTGACATTCTCAGGATATATCCGACGTCTAAATCTTCCTGAACTTGATCCTGAAAAAGCGGTACTACCAGAAGAAACACTACGCCAAATCCACTGGCTACATGGAATCGGCGCCGCCATGCAATTCTCACAGGCATACGTATCAAAAAACTGGTATCAGGGTGGCAACAATCACCTCGCTCTTCTCTTCAATTTCTATTGGAATGTTCAATTAAATCAAGTTTACCATCCCAATCTATTATTCCAAAGCGCCTTATCCTATAAGCTCGGTCTAAACTCCACTCCTCAAGACGAGGTTCACTCCTATTCCATTTCGGAAGACGTCTTGCAATATAACCTCAACACCGGTCTGAAGGCATTCAAGAAATGGTTTTATTCTTTAAATCTCCAGTTCAAGACCCAGATTCTAAGAAATTACGAGCAAAACTCAATGAAGAGAAAAGCCTCGTTCTTATCGCCCGGCGATTTCAACCTTGGTCTTGGTATGGCATACTCACATCAAAATGAGAAAAAAACGCTGCAACTGACTGCAACTGTATCTCCGATTTCTTACAACTTAAAAACATGTATAACCGACAAGATTGATCACGCGCAATTCAACATCAGCCCCGGACGTCATTCAAGAAGTGAGATCGGTAGTAACGGTGAGTTCAACATGCTGTGGAAGATCACTCCAAACATCGACTACCGAACACGCGTATTCCTCTTCACGGATTATGACTACTTCCTCGGTGATTGGGAAAATACTTTTTCCTTTGCCATCAATAAATTCCTATCAACCCAGATCTACGTCCACATGCGCTACGACACCTCGACTGACATGTCTACCTCCTGGAAGCATTTCATGCTGCGTGAAGTGTTGAGCTTCGGTCTTTCCTACACCTTCTCCACAAAACCATAATTATTATAAAACCTCTCCTTATGATTATTTTATCAGACAAACATATCGGCAGAGTGGCATGCATTCTTTGCATGCTGCTCTGTTCTCTTTTTTCAGGTGATTCTCTTTTTGCCTTAAGACCTGTAGCATACGATATTGACAGGGCAATTGAGATATGCGATTCAATCCCTCTTGATAATCTTGAAGGGATCTGGATATATCCGGAAGATAATGTCACCGTGCTTGTACTGAAAAACGAGAAGACTGCTCTGTCCTCTCTGCCCGAATATGTAATACGCGTTGTAGAATCCCCGGACTGTAATGTAAATCCGGGAGAATGTATCGGAAAAATCGCTTCTACATCAGATCTCAAAAAATTTACTGTAGAATTGCAAACAGAGCGTAAAGGGTTCGACATGTCGAAACCCAAGACCTGTGTAGCTACTCTGTCTGCCAATGGAGACGCTCTCACACTTCGCCATTCATCTTCTAAGTTAAAACTTAGATTCAACTTGAATCCATCGATACTCCTCCCCCGGCTTTGGCGCAGCATGATCAGAATCGGAACTTCTTCATCAGGAAAAGAATCTGACAATGTCCCCGAAGGGATGATAAAAATATATCCCTCTTATGACGGTAACGGTTCGTCTCGACGGCAACCGCGCTACCTGTGAAATTTACATTTGTGACTTAAAATCCTGTCTCATGAAAAATCCCAGACTGTTTTATATTATTTTATCGGCATTATTACTGCTCGCTTCCCCATCAGATTCCTATGGTAAAAAGATTAAGCAATTCCTAAAGGTCAAGACAGAAAGATCAAATAAAATAACAAATAATAAGTTGGAGATTTCAACAGGGAATTTAATCGCCGTGGATGTGTGTGGCTTAGATTCTGCCACATTCATGAAAGACAGCGTTCTGTATTCCATAAACCTGTCTTCTATAAAATTTGCCGGCTACGATAAGGCTCTTACTTCAGCAAAGGAATCATTTCATACAATAAACGAGACCCCTTACGATATCATGGGCATGACTCTCCGGATTGTATACAAGGATATGAAAGGCCGTATGCTTCATTCAAGGGAAGTAACAATAGAAAAAAAGATACCCCATGATGAAACCCGAAAAATCGATATTCCATCATGGGACAGTCAAAAGTCATTCTATTATTATTTGAGCAACAAACCAAAACGTGTTGCGGCACCTTACAAGGTGACAATCACTCCACTATCGCTAATTATCAATTATTAATTAGAATTTAGTAGTTATGCAATCTACTAAATTACAAATAGTTAATAATTACAATTTTGTTCTGAGGGTCATTTATTAGTCATGATCTCCAGAACCGCGCGGTCAGTTTCTTGCATAGCCTCTCGTCCGATAGAGGTTAGATTGTGAATTGAACGGTCTACATCGTCACTTACGATTCCTTCAGCTTCAGTCACACACTTGCCGTTCATTGCAAGCATAGCCGACATAAGGGCAGTAGATACACCGGAAGAAATCTTTAGAGAACAAGACGGTTTTGCACCGTCACAGATCATACCGGTAAGATTGGCAACCATGTTCTTTATGGAAGAACATATTTCGTTATATCCCCCACCCATAAGATAAGTAAGACCTGCAGAAGCTCCGGTTGAAGCAACTACACATCCGCAAAGAGCTGACAGGCGACCGAGACTTTGTTTGATATATATGCTTGTAAGGTGGCTCATCATAAGTGCACGTGCAGTCGTTTCCTCGTCAGCATTGATGTCCTCGGCATAGCTCACCACCGGCATAGTGGCACAAATTCCCTGGTTTCCGCTACCGGAATTCGACATAACAGCTATCTGTGCTCCACCCATACGGGCATCGCAAGCTGCTGAAGTATAGCTGACGATATGCTCCAACGGAGAATCCCCAAATAATTCTGCGCCCTTCAGCTTCATTGTCGATCCAAGGGAATGACCATAGTCGCCGGAAAGTGCCAGTTCTGCAGCTGCCTTGTTAAGTTTACGCGCATCGAGTATAAAAGCGATTTTCTCAAACGGCATCTGCATGGCAAAATCATACACAGTCTTTAGATCTAACTTCGGATCTTCTGGAGAATCCATATCGGCACCACATTTCTTTTCATTCTCTTTCTTCAGCAAGACTTCCCCGTTTCTGTCAAGATAGACAAAATTGGTGTGCGCCTCAGAAATAACAGCCGTAGCTTGATTCCCTTCTTTATCGCGCGCCACTACCTCTATATGAAGATTAGAGGGTGCGTTTTCAAACAATTTGATATTTATTCTTCCATCTGCGATATATTTCTTACCTTCTTCCACAGCCGCAGGAGTCACGTCACGAAGCACCTCAAGGGCATATTCTGATTTTCCGACGAGAGCGCCAAGTGCAATTGCGATAGGCAGACCTATCATTCCCGTGCCCGGGATACCCACTCCCATTGCATTCTTCAAAATATTTCCGCTAAGTCGTAGATTAAGGCTTTCAGGGAGTGTACCCAGAAGCTCAGCCGCTTTTGCCACACAAAGAGCCACTGCTACAGGCTCCGTACATCCTATGGCGGGCACTACTTCCCTGTTGATCAGAGCGATGATTTCATCGCATTTTTTTTTGTCAAGCATTTTGATACTTTTTTGATGTTTTTCGGTATATAATTGGTTAGTTTCTTCTTATGCTGATCTGCCGTCAATCAAACGGCAGGCTGTCTCTTCTCATGCTTGCGATCCTTCTATTGGTCCAACAGCGTCGACATACAGCTATATATCTATCGTTGCCCCCAATCTCTACCTGCTGACCTTCAGTGATTATCTCCCCACGGCTGTCTATGCGGGCATTGACAGTGGTGCGTCGTCCGCAGCTGCAGGTTGATTTCACCTCCTCTATTGAATCTGCTATTTCAAAAAGTCTGCGAGATCCCTCAAACATGTGAGTCTGAAAATCCGTTCGCAAACCATAGCAGATCACGTTGCAGTCAAACGTGTCGACCACTCTCGCAAGCTGGTCAACCTGTGCCGCTGTAAGGAACTGAGCTTCGTCCACAAGTATCCAGCCGGGCAGCATGCCCCCTTCATCATGCATGCGTGCAATTGTGTCAAACAGATCAGTGTCATGATAGATCCACTTGCATTCCCGCTCAATCCCGATGCGGCTTCTTATCACATTCTTCTGCTCACGGGTGTCGGTCACGGGTTTGAAACAAAGATAAGCAATCCCTCTTTCCTCAAAATTATATGCATTGGTTAGAAGGAGCGCAGTCTTTGCAGAACCCATGGTGCCGTAGCGGAAATAAAGTTTGCCTATCTGTTTCATTAATGTTGATGAGATTTTCGGATGTAAAGGTAATACCTTTTCCGCCATTATCCAAAAAAAATTTGAAATACCTTTCCATACTTTATTCAAATAATGAAGTCGTACATTTAATCATACAAATGTACGACTTCAATATTTAAATTCCAGCTGACAAACAGCAACTATTTTACTCTTTTATTGTTATAAATTTAGATGCATAAAAGCATTTTGTTCTTTTTATGTATTCTTAAGTATCTCTTCCTTTGGATCTGATATGCTTTTATTTTTCACCTGATCAAAAACCACGTAAGCTATGAATGTTTCGGACACACTATCGGTCGATCCGGGTCGTACCACCCTCGGAGACCGCCACCCGGAGCTTGACAGCAAGTTCTCAAGGAGAAAAAGGATGGTTGGCATGCGCAGAAAAAGATCGGCGAAAAAGGTTCTCAATTTCATTTTCGCAATCAATGCTCTCCGTGCCGACGGGAAAGCTGTGGCTATGCTTCTAATAAGATGGGCCCTTGGTGCGCTTCTGATTGTTTCAGGCAGTTTCATTCTTTCCGGAGAGATTTCATCTCCTGTTGAATATCTCGGCACTGATATCATTGCTGTCTTTGCTATTCTTGAGATAGTCGTCGGGACAATGCTCGTATTTGGTATTTTCACACGCTTCGCTATGGGAGTTGCCACAATCGGATTTGTCACCGTTTCTATCATCGCCACATGCAAAGGCATATTCGATATGCAATCTTTCATGAGCGCGATCTCCTGCCTGGTTTTCCTCGTATTTGGATCGGGAAAATACTCCGCAGATTTCCTATTACGAAAGGCTATAATTCAGCACAACAATCGCAGGCGCCGCAAAAAAATTGAAAAGAAAATGAGCTATCAGGCATTCCGTTATGCCTCTGCCCAATGAAATATGCTAAATTAATTCTTACATCTCTTGAGGTAGCCTCCAGGCTACCTTTTTTACATCTATCTTGAAAAAACTTTTTCCCCTGCAATATAAGTTGCTTTAATTGCATTCTGCGCCCCGATGGTCTGCATCACAAAAAGTTTTTCAAAAATATCCTCCGCAAACTGAAGTCGCCACTCTAAAAAATCTGTTGGTCTTAGGTCAACCACCACAAGGTCTGCATCATGACCGGGGACAATACTCCCGATCTTATCGGCAAGTCCCAAGACATCCGCACCGCCTCTTGTGGCGAGATATAGAGATCTTACAGGACTTAGATATCTATCTTTTAGCATTGCCACTTTATATGCATCGCCAAGCTGACGAAAAACAGAAAAGTTGGTGCCCCCACCTATATCTGTGCCTATCCCCGTCTTGCACGGTCGCGACAATTTCTTTGCCTCCCAAAACTTAAACTGGCCATCACCAAGAAAAAGGTTTGACGAAGGACAATGCACCACCCCGCTCCCGGCGTCATGAAGCACACTCCACTCTCTCTCCTCCATTATGCAACAATGAGCAAAAATCGACCGCTTACCCACCAATCCGTTGCGGGCATAGACATCGGTATAATCTTTAGCTTCGGGATACAGTTCCTTCACCCATTCAATCTCATTTTCCGCCTCGTCAAGATGAGTGTGCATATACACACCCTTGTCAATGTATTTCTGAAACAGCTCACCTGCAAGTTTCAATTGAAGCCGGCTGCTTGTAGGCGCGAATCTTGGAGCCACGGCATAAAGTTGCCTGCCCCTACCATGCCATTTTTTCAACAAACACTCCGACTCCAGTATAGAATCCTCAGCCGACCTGTCTTTAAGATTGTCGGGAAGATTTCTGTCTTGAAGCACTTTTCCACAAATTGTCAGGGCATTATAACGTTCCGATTCCTCAAATATAGCATCAACCGACTCAGGAAATGTTGTAGCAAATATGTTGGCGGTAGTGGTGCCGTTCATAAGCAGCTGCCTGAAAAACATACGGGCGGTTTCTTCGGCAAACCGTTTATCTTTAAATTTTGCTTCTGTCGGAAAAGTATACCTGTTAAGCCAATTGAGAAGCGTGTCGCCGGGCGACCCGATCATCGGTGACTGCACATAATGAAGATGACAATCCACAAATCCAGGCAGTATGACCGAATCCTTATATTCCTCTGTTTCGAGTTCCGGATAATTCTTGGCAACCTTTGAAAATTCTCCTACAGCCTCAATCCTCCCGTGTTTAATCACAATAAGACCATCATCATAATGATCCACACATTCCTTCTCCGCATATATATAAGGATCTTTTCGGAACGAAAGGATTTCTCCTCTCAATCCCTTGCGCGAGCCATGCATACCCAAGGCGGATTCATTAACGTATCTATATTTTCCCGCAGACATAATCTATAGCTATTTTAATCTACTTTTAAAACAAAAAAAGCCGACACGCGATCAGGCGTATCGGCTATTTTTCTGAGTTGGATTCGTAATTAGTTCTGGTGGGGCTCCACGTTGATGAACTTACGTCCTTCCTTACCGGTGGAGAATACCACTACTCCGTCAATAAGAGCGAAAAGAGTGTGGTCTTTACCCATACCTACATTAAGACCGGGGTGATGCTGAGTGCCACGCTGACGCTTCAGGATATTGCCGGCTTTGCAGTTTGACCCACCGAAGATTTTCACACCAAGTCGTTTGCTTTCTGATTCGCGGCCGTTCTTAGAACTACCGACACCTTTTTTATGTGCCATATCTGATGAGTTGTTTTGTTACTTTTCGATTGATTTTACCAATACCTTAGTGAACTGCTGGCGATGTCCGTTTTTACGACGATAACCTTTGCGACGTTTTTTCTTGAAAACAATCACCTTTTCACCTTTTACGAGGGGAAGAAGAACCTCGCAATTTACTTTTGCACCTTCAACGGCAGGCGCACCGACTTTAACGTCGCCGTCGGCATCAAGAAGAAGCACCTTCTCGAAAGTGACTGCGTCACCCTCTTTCACTTCATCGCCGAGGTGGTGGACATAAAGGAATTTTCCTTCTTCAGCCTTAAACTGCTGTCCTTTGATTTCTACAATTGCGTACATTTAAATTTAAAATAATTGATAGTCAATTATATCCGTTGGGCGGAGGGAACATTTCCCATCTCTTTTCGAGCCTTGGCGGAATTCGCGACCACAAAATTACTAAAATTTTATTTCTCTGCAAAATAATCCTTCCTTATTTTTTATTTGAATCTACTTTTTATAGTTATACCCTGATTGATATTTTACAACCAAACTCCGAATTAAATGTTATAATTTGTAGTAAAAGAATGATAAAAGTATTTGTATTAAGAAATAAGCAAGCAAACGAATTATCTAAATCAGATAATTCAGAAACCCTCTAAATCATTATGACTATGAACACAGCACCTCTTCAAGGAATTAAAGTTGTAGATTTTACTGAAGTACAATCCGGCCCGTCATGCACTCAAATGCTAGCATGGCTTGGAGCTGAAGTCATCAAGATTGAGCGTCCAGGAGTTGGCGACGCAACTCGTAAAGAACTACAGTTCAATCCTGACCTTCCAAGCTACTACTTTCTGCAACTTAATTCCGATAAAAAATCTATTGCTCTCGATGCAAAGACACCAGACGGGAAGGAGATTCTCACAAAATTGATCAAAGAAGCAGATATATTTGTAGAAAACCTTCATCCGGGAGCAATGGACAAACTTGGATTTAGTTGGGAAGTGGTCCATGAGCTTAATCCAAAATGTATCTATGGCACCATTAAGGGATTCCCTCTATCTTCAAAATATAAAGACCTTAAGGCGTACGAACCTATCGCACAGGTCACAGCCGCCGCAGCATCCACCACGGGTTGGTATGACGGGGAATACAATATCCCCACACAGAGCGGGGCTGCCCTTGGAGATTCAAATACCGGTATGCATCTTCTAATCGGACTTCTTGCAGCCCTACAGCAACGTAATAAAACAGGCGAAGGATGTTTCGTCTATCAATCAATGCACAACGCATGTCTCAATCTGTGTAGAATCAAGACACGTGACCAGCTCACTCTCGACAAGATAGGATATCTTTCGCAATTCCCACAATATCCCGATGGGAAATTTGGTGATTGCGTGCCTCGTTCAGGCAACATCGAAGGCGGAGGCGTGCTTGGATGGACTTATAAATGCAAACCTGCAGGCGGATATGATTCTGAAATAGATGCCAACAACTACGTCTATATCATACTGCAACGTGAGCCTAAGAATTTTGAACTTGCCTGCAAAGGGCTCGGTTTTGAAGACTGGCTCACAAATCCTGATTTCAATACAGCCGACGCCCGCGACCGCCATAAACCTGAAATATATAAAAGAATCGGAGAATGGACTGCAGACAAAACAAAATTTGAAGTAGTAGAGATTCTCTCCAAATTTGGCGTGCCCGTAGGACCGGTGCTCTCAACAAAAGAGGTGATGACAGACGAATCTCTATACGACGGCAACACCCTCGTCACAATCAAACAGGGAGGAGAAATAGGAGATTTCATCACCGTAGGATGCCCGTTCACCATGAGCAATTTCCAACCTACCTACGGTCCTTGTCCTTCTCTTGGAGGCAACACTTCAGAAATACTTAAGGAACTCGGATATACAGACGAACAGATTGACAGTTTTGCAAAGAATGGAACTACCGCTCCGGTCGATGGTCACATGTAATCCATCCTCTTTCAAACAATAAATCTTCAAACAATCAATCCAAGATCCACTCTTTTAAAATTATTAAAATGGACTCACAGACAAAACCTGCATGCGACTGTCAATCAAAACCCGAACCGCACTTCCCGGAACAGGTGACAGGCATGTATATACTTGCAAAAGCCCTCAAAAACGTTGGGATAGAGAATGTCTACGGACTTGTAGGCATTCCTATCACTGAGGCGGCATACTTGATTCAGGGAGAAGGGATCCGATTTGTAGGGTTCCGTCATGAACAACAGGCAGGTATGGCGGCGGCAACCGAAGGTTTCCTTACCGGCAAACCTGGCATCCTGATGACCGTGTCATCGCTCGGTTTCCTGAATGGACTCACGGCGACTGCCAACGCCACCGTCAATTGCTACCCTATGATCCAGATATCCGGAGCAAGCAACACCGCCATGGTGGATATGAACATGGGCACATACGAACAGCTTGATCAGTTTAACACGGCAAAACCGCTTGTTAAGGCGGCATTCCGATGTTCATATGCAAAAGATATCCCAGCAGCTGTCTACCGTGCTTATCGTGCTGCCGTGTCAGGACGACCCGGTGGTGTATATATCGATATGACTACCCCTGCTCTTGGAGAAGTAATGAACCGTGAGGATGCCGATAAATTATTCTATACTCCGGTTGATGTTTATTCTCCCGTGGCACCAAATCAACCTTCCGTCGACCGCGCGGTAGAGATATTGACTTCAGCCAAGCATCCTGCCATCCTTCTTGGCAAAGGAGCTGCTTATGCAAAACTCGAAGACAAAATAAAGACTCTTGTTGAGAAATATAACATACCTTATCTTCCTATGTCTATGGCGAAAGGTCTTTTGCCTGACAATGGACCATTGAGCGCACTCTCCTGCCGGTCTACAATTATGGAAAAAGCTGATGTTGTAATGGTCATAGGAGCCCGTCTCAACTGGATGCTATCTTTCGGCAAAGGAAAATGGAATCCCGACATGAAGTTTATCCAGCTTGATGTGGAACCTCAAGAAATAGATGTGAACGTGCCTATCGCCGCCCCTGTGGTAGGCGATATGGGGCTATCGCTCGACGCCATTCTTTCTGCACTCGAGGGAAAGAAAATGAACGCGGATCCTGCATGGGTAACATCGCTTCAGGAAGAAACAAAAGTGAAGAATGTGAAATTTGCCGCACGCCTCACAGAAGCTAAGGATCTGCTCCCGATGCATCATTGGACCGCTCTCGGAGTGATTAAACCGATCATTGAATCCAATCCGGACGTGATTCTCATCAACGAAGGAGCAAACACTCTTGACGATACCCGTGACGCCATCAATATGTCGCTTCCGCGTCACCGTGTAGATTGCGCCACATGGGCAATAATGGGAATGGGTATGGGATCTGCAATCGGTGCAGCGGTAGCCACAGGCAAATCGGTCGTGGCAATCGAAGGGGATTCGGCATTCGGATTCTCAGGAATGGACTTCTCCACAATTTGCAGGTTTAATCTTCCGGTAATTGTTGTTATTTTCAATAACGGAGGTATCTATAACGGCATCGGGGAACCTATGGACAAGACTACGGATCCGGCACCTACTACACTTGACATTCGCGCAAGATATGATAAGCTCGGTGATGCGTTTGGAGCCACTACATATTACGTGCAGAAGCCCGAAGAACTTTCCGAAGCTCTTAAGGCAGCCATCGCAAGTAAAAAGCCGGCGCTCATCGACGTTCAGCTTGCAGCTGATTCAGGTAAGGAATCCGGTCATATCGGATATCTGAATCCCGCCCCGCTACAGACTATCGTTGTATAAGTAGCTCTTAAAAATTAGCAAATATATAATTGTGAAGTATTTTGGAATGAAGTTTTAATTTGAATAAAGGAGTTTAGCGAGCTAAACGACTGACTGAAAATTAAAAAGGCATCCAAAAGACGAGCAGGGATATATTTGCTCGAAGGGTGAATTAAAAAATCTATCATATCACTAATTTTTAATAGCTACTTAGGGTTTTAAGTTTAGGTTCAGGGGAATGAATGAGTTTGGAACATGTGGAAGTCTTTCTCTCTTGCATATTCCCTGAACCTTAAACTTCAAACAATATCCTGAACCCTAAACTTAAAAACTATGGAACATATAATTTTATACGCTATTGTCCCTATTATCGTGGTGATGCTTGCCGGATATATTTCAGGCAAAAAGGGGATTTTCAACGGTGACGATTCCAAGAAATTCAACAAAGTTGTACTTGACTATGCCTTGCCCGCCGCCCTGTTTGTCTCTATCGTGCAATCCACCCGGGAAATGTTGGCAAAAGACATTAAACTTTCGTTGATATCACTTGTGGGCATCATGTTTTGTTTCATGCTTGTCTACTATGTTTTCAAACTCTTTAAAAAAAACACCGGCGCAGATGCAGCCGTATCGGCATTGATTAGTGGCTCCCCGACAATCGGGTTCCTCGGATTCGCTGTCCTGGAACCTATTTTCGGCACAACACCGAGTGTGGCATTAGTTGTAGCGATTGTGAGTATCGTTGTCAATGCCGTGGGTATTCCGGTGGGGCTTTCTTTGATGAACGCCTCTCTTGAAAAGCAGGAGATAGCAAGTGTGTCGGCAGGTGGGACAGCAACCCTTAAGAAAAAACGACCAAGCGCATGGCTCCCCGTGCTTCATGCATTGGAACAGCCTGTGGCGTGGGCGCCAATTCTCGCAGTGATATGGGTGCTTGTAGGAATTCCTTGGCCTAAGTGGGCAAGTCCTTCGTTTGATTTGATAAAAGGTGCAAATGCATCACTCGCAGTATTCTCTGCCGGTATAACACTTTCATCTATCAAAGTGAATATCAACTGGCAAGCGATCTTGGGGTCTATACTTAAAATGGTTGTTATGCCTGCCATACTTCTTATTCTCGGACTTATATTCCACATGGATCCTCTCAACCTCAAGATGCTCGTGGTGGCAGGTGCTCTTCCCCCGGCATTCTCAGGAATTATTATCGCTGATGAATACAACACCTATGTAGCAACCGGCACATCATCGCTGACCTTGTCAGTAATCCTCTTCATTGGGTTCTGCCCACTCTGGATCTGGATCACAGATATGGTCCTCCATTCGGCAGCAATCTGATCAACCCCTAAATTATCAAATAATTTTATTTAAAACAGAAAAGAGTCTCGTGCCATTTTACAAAATGACTCGAGACTCTTTTTCTTTAATGATTCTTTAATCGGCAACGACACTTCTGTCAAGAGCTATTGAACCAGTTTCTTCAGCGGGATTATTTCCTTCTGTGGTCGTTCCTGTTTTATCATCAGGGACAACAGCTGGATCTGCCGGCACCGAACCGTCTTCGGCTGGAATCACTTTTTCTTTCTTATCCTTATTGAGAGGCAATGTGTAAATAATTGAGAAAGTTGCACTCAAAGGACGTGTGCCATAACCGGGTATAAACCAAGGTGTGGAATTGCTGCCATTCTTAACCTTTCCCTTAAACTTATATCTTGCACTCCATCCCATCGAGATATTTTTCCACAGTTTCACCTTAATTCCTCCCAACACCTCGCCATACACAGCATGTGCTTTCTGACCTATGATAGAGAATTTATTCGATTGATCCCAATAAGGCGAATTGATCGTGATGTCGGTGATATCGTAGCTGAACGAAGAGAAACCTCCTCGCAATCCAAAATACACTTGATAATCCGGATTACTCTTATACAAGAAGTTATAATTAATGCCTATCTTTCCATAAAAAGACGGTTTACCCTTATAGTGAAAATTTCCTTCCTCAGGTTTATTGTCGGCAAATCCGATACCCAATTCCACAACCGGCTCAAACCAGTTGTGGAGCGACAACGATGCCCATAGATCAATGCTTGCATGTTTCTGACCGGCAAGCAGCATCACTCCATCAAAAAAATTGGCTCCGAAACTCACCGAATGCAACAACGGATAGACGGGTCCCGATTTCGCTTTCTTCACAGTATCAAGGTCCGCGAGGAAAAGCACCGGTTCATCAAGCGGATTACCGTGCTTGTCATAATAGTGCAGCACAGGCTGGCGCGGCCTCGTAGGGTCCTTGTCGACCGGAGTGATCTTTTTTTGAGCCATGACAGGAATCGCCGAGCAAATCAGCGCCACTATCAGAAGCGGAAGTGTCTTGAATATCCTTTTCATATCTTACTCCTCAGTCGACACACGGAAATAAATCCGCAGGTTTTCACTACTTATGTTTGTGATCTTTCCTTCCGGACATGTCACAGAGTCTATCACATGGTGAGTCGTGACGATCGTATCCATATTATAATAGTAGACAACACCGCAAGCCGAAGATACAAACCAGGGCTGAATATCATAACGAAACGTGATAGTGTCGGCAATGCCGAAACGTCCCAATAATCCCGAAAGATATTTGATAACATATCTCGTTTCACCCTGATCGATACGGAACGGTAGATAGGATTCACTGAGTCCACGAACGGAGTCATGAAGCACACTGTCTCCCGGAGCCCCTATACCATATATCGATATGGAGTCTATGCTTATCTTCTCATTATCTTTCGCCGAATTGTAAAAGCCGGCAAGGGGAAGAGAATTCTTATTGTCGAGACATTCGTCGCTTGAACACGAAGCCATCCCGACAATGGCAGCCATCACTCCCGGAGCTGCCAGTCTCTTCAAAAATCGCAAAATATGTAATGTCTTATTATCCAATTAATCAAAATTCTTCGGCTATGAGATAATTGTTACGTTCAGGTGAATTTCTGGTGATGAGTTCACCTATAAAACCTGACAGGAAAAACTGCAGCCCCATGATCATCGCAGCCAGCGACAGATAAAAATAAACCGAGTTTGTAACATAGAAATGATACGTGTCGCTGTTCATGCTGATTATCTTCAATACAAGCACCACAACAACAGCTATAAACCCAATCAAGAACATAAGGGAACCCAACAATCCGAAAATATGCATAGGTTTCACTCCGAATTTTGACTGGAACCATAGCGTACCGAGATCGAGGTAACCATTAATGAAACGATCGAGACCAAATTTGGTGTGACCGTATTTTCGTGCCTGATGATGCACTACTTTCTCACCGATATTGCGGTAGCCTGCGTTCTTTGCAAGATATGGTATATAGCGGTGCATATCTCCATAGACCTCTATATGCTTAACCACAGCATTGCGGTATGCCTTAAGTCCACAGTTAAAATCATGCAAATTTTTAATGCCGCTCACCTTTCGCGCCGTGGCGTTGAAAAGTTTTGTGGGTATGGTCTTCGACAACGGGTCATAACGTTTCTTCTTCCACCCGGACACAAGGTCATAGCCATCTTTGGTGATCATACGGTAAAGCTCAGGAATTTCATCGGGACTATCCTGAAGATCGGCGTCCATAGTTATGACCACATCCCCTTTGGCACGGCGGAAACCGGTGTTCAAAGCCGGCGACTTACCATAATTTCTTGAAAAAGAGACTGCATGGATATTCTCATTCTTTTTCGCAAGACCATGGATCACGTCTAATGACCTGTCGGTGGAGCCGTCGTCTATGAAAAGTATCTCATACGAGAATCCGTTAGCATTCATAACCCGCTCGATCCATGCAGCGAGTTCAGGGAGCGACTCCTCCTCATTATATAAAGGTATAACAACTGATATATCCATTTTGTCATCAAATTAATTTGCCACGGGCGCATATGAAGGAAGCGCAAATGAAGCGGGCACAATCACAAATGCGAAATTACAAAAAAAATCCCAATTATGAATTAAGCATTATGAATTATGCATTTTTCAATTTCTTAATTATCCATTATCAATCGTCTCTTCTTCCCTCCGGTTCTCACTATTATCACCGAAAGGACAAGCGAGAGTATCGATCCGGCAAAACATGTAAGCCATCCCATGGCGCTAACAAATTCCATGCCTGTAGGCAGGATATGTGCATCCATAGCCTCACGCATTAAGCTTGTGGTTGATTCATATTCGGCTGCCATCGGTGATGTCTCTATTGTGGTTATCGCGTGGTCGAAATACGAGTTGACAAAACCGGGGTCAACAAAAACAAGATACACTCCCGAGAACAGAGAACAGATCAATGTGCCGAAAATAACTGTATATATCCCACCCAGCCATAGTGCGGAGACCTTCATGTAAGCAGGTTCTTGTGTTGATATTCGTTTCATGATCATTCCCAGGATTATCGGGAAACCCACAATCAGGGGGAAGATCATCATGGAAAGGATTTCGACACGCAAGCTCATCAGCAGGCATGCCGACATCATAGTGAGGTACATCCCGATCGGGAGTCCTGCCTCCGACGCATATTTATAGATAGATTTGTTCATTTTTAGTTATATGTTGTTGTATGTTCTTATGTTGTATGTTTTATGTCGTATGTTGTAAGTTATATGTTTAATGATGAATGTTGCCGGTCTCTTTCAAAGCGATTATGCATTATGAATTTTGCATTATGCATTGACAAAAGCGCAGCCGATTATACATTATGAATTTTGCATTATCAGAACTTCATCCCTGCCTCCGCAAAAAGCACACGGTCGTCGGCTATGGTATTGCTGACAGTGGTAAGCATGTCGCCCATAAGGACACCGTTCATACCTCCCGTCATGATCCTCAACATCGAAGAATGGCTCAGACGCATACGCCCACCGGCAAAACGCAATGACTTGGTCGGCATGATAAACCTGAAAAGTGCAACAGTGTGTATAATATCCTCTTCACTGATCAACGGAGTGTCTTGAAGCGGAGTTCCCGGAATAGGGTTAAGGATATTTATTGGCACTGAATCGACATCAAGCTCGGCGAGCTCGAAAGCGAAATCAATCCTGTCTGCCATGCTTTCTCCCATCCCTATAATTCCCCCTGAACAAACCTCAAGACCACACTTTCGCGCGGCGGCAATCGTTCGCTTCTTGTCTTCCGGAGTATGTGTGGAGCAAAGGGAAGGAAACACTGTTGACGATGTCTCCATATTACAATGGTAGCGTCTAACCCCTGCATCCTTGAGCATTTGCATCTCTTCCTCTCCAAGCAATCCCATGGAGGCACACAGATGCAGTTTAGTTTCCTTTGACAGTTTACGGAAGACGTCACAAAATTTCTCAAGATCTTTTTTTGTGACAGCTCTTCCACTTGTCACTAAAGAGAGTTTCCGTATCCCCGCCTCGTCGTTTGCCGAGGCTGCACGCATCACCTCTTCAGTTTCGAGGAAATTATATGTTTCGCAGCCGGTATGATGGCGCGACGCCTGGGCACACCACTTGCAATCTTCTCCACATCTGCCACTGCGTGCATTGACAATGGAGCATGAATCCACATCGTTACCTTGCCAGCGACGGCTCACTTCATTGGCGGCGTCGCAAAGCTTATCGAGATCTTTATATTCGGCAAGCCAGTCTGCCTCTTCGCGAGAGACTCCCTCGCCACGCAATGCCTTCTCTTTTATTTCTTCTAATTCCATTTCACAAAAATCAGGTTAATTTTGTGCAAATTTATCATCTCGAGGAAACTTAGGCAATACCACCATCGCGGTATTCCTTAATTCCATACCAATCATAAGTATAGTGAGAATGAATGTAAATCATCTCAATCGCCAGACACAGATTGTATTCCGCGCACAGCGATCATACTTCATCAATTGCGCAAAAATCCTTTCAAAATTACCTATAATTTGCAACATAGCAAAATGATTCTTAATTTTGTGTTACATTTAACTCACTTTTCAAATATGGCTAAACGTAAAAGACATAGTAGAAAAAAACATAATATAGCAACAGATGTGCTTTTTCTATTGGCGATAATCGCAGGACTGACAGGATGGAACGGTTGTTCGGAAACCACCGGAGCTCATGAATCAGACGTTCCGGGAACCCCCATAACGGGGAAGCCGGACGACGGGGAAACAGTGAAACATTATCCGGGACTTGAAACCGTAACTCTCCCGGATGCCCTGACCTCGCAGATCAAGGAATATGTTGGCTTCACAATATCTTTCAATAAGGATAACGCCACCCCGAATTATGTGGCGTGGGAGCTTCTTGGCGAGGAGGTGAAGACTGATGTGGAACGTAGCGATAATTTCTGGACAGACCCGGATATCGAAGGGTGCCCTTCCACGAAAGATTACACCCGTTCGGGCTACGACCGCGGACACATGTGTCCTGCCGCCGACCAAAAATGGAGTCAGGAGGCAATGGACGACTGCTTTGTGATGGCTAACATCTGTCCGCAAGACCATAGTCTGAACGCGGGGGCATGGAACACTCTGGAGAATAAGGAACGTCAATGGGCAAAGCGCGACTCTGCGATAATGATAATCGCCGGACCGATTTATGAGACTGCCGACACTAAACGTATCGGGAATGCAGGAGTGAGGGTGCCGGGCGCGTTTTTCAAAGTGCTCATGGCGCCTTATCTTGACCAACCCAGAGGTATAGCTTTCGTATACCCAAACATGACATCTCCCGGCAATATGCAGGACTACGCTATGAGCATCGATGAACTGGAGAAGATTCTCGGTTATGATTTCTTCCCGGCGTTGCCCGACAAAATAGAGGATATGGTTGAGAAGACTTATTCATTTAAGGAATGGAACAATTCGAAGTGAACACTATCGCGGCAATCTCCACTCCTGCAGGTGTGGGAGGTATTGCGGTAATCCGTGTGTCGGGACCCGACGCCATCAGCATTGTAGATGGCGCATGGAGCGGGAAGTCGCTTACCGAAGCAGCATCCCACACCGCCCATCTGGGGAAATATGTCGCAACCGACGGGAGCATCCTCGATGAAGCTGTGGCGACCATATTCCGTTCTCCGGCATCTTTCACCGGAGAAGACACTGTCGAGATCTCAGTCCACGGATCACGTTGGATTCAGCGCGAAGTCTTGTCTGACCTCATCCGCAGAGGGGCACGTGCTGCCGGCCACGGAGAGTTTACCCAACGTGCGTTTCTCAACGGCAAGCTCGACCTTGCACAAGCTGAAGGTATTGCCGATCTCATATCTTCGTCATCCAGAGCGGCGCATGATCTTGCGCTATCGCAGACTCGCGGACACTTCTCGCGCGAGCTTGAGGCATTGCGCGGCAAACTTGTGGAGTTTGCTTCTCTTCTTGAACTTGAACTCGATTTCTCGGAAGAAGACGTTGAATTTGCCGACCGCACAAACTTCCTGTCACTCGCCAACGCTCTACTTGCGAAAGTGAAACGACTCGCCTCATCTTATTCGTCAGGTGCGGCAATCAAAGAGGGTGTGCCGGTGGTTATTGCAGGTGTACCCAACGCCGGGAAATCGTCATTGCTCAATCTTCTGTTGGGCGACGATAAGGCGATTGTAAGCGATATTCCCGGAACCACCCGCGACACGATTGAAGACACACTCGAAATTGACGGCGTACTCTACCGGTTTATCGACACCGCCGGACTTCGGGCTACATCAGACGTTGTCGAAAACCTCGGCATTGAACGTGCCCGATCAAAAATGCAAGACGCCCGCATTGTAATATGGATAATTGACCCCACCTCCCCCCTCCCCTATCAATATGATGAATTAAACAGTTTCCTCGCCGCCAAACCGGACGCTAAAGTAATCACTCTCCTCAACAAATCCGATCTCCAATCCCCAGATCCGGACACACCAACGCCCAATACGCAGCAAAGCGCCGATGAATCATGCACGCGCGAGGCTGTCCATGTTCGAGCGCAAAGCACCAGCGAATTGACAAATCAAAACGGGAGTGAGACAGACCCGCGCGGAGCTGTTCATGTTCCGAGTCAAACCGCCAGCGAATTGCCGAATCAGATAAAATTCAGCGCAAAGACCGGCTTAGGGCTCGACAAGCTCAAAACATGTCTGAACGAACTGACCTTTGGCGACATCAATCCCGACGCAGAACTGATAGTGACCAACGCCCGCCACTACGAAGTACTAACGCGAGGAGCCGACGCACTGACAAGAGCAATAGGAGGGATAGAGACCGGACTCTCCGCCGACTTCATAGCCCAAGACGTGCGAGAAGCCCTCCACCACCTCGGCACCATAACCGGCACCATCACCCCCGACAACCTCCTCCACTCCATCTTCTCCTCCTTCTGCATCGGAAAATAGGTATAGTATTAAAACCGATTAAAATATATCACCAAATATCAGAAAGGCGCTCAAAATGA
>CAJTZQ010000023.1 GCA_910583795.1 uncultured Muribaculaceae bacterium | reverse complement strand
AACCCTAATCGTCGGAACCGGAATCCGATATTCTATCCATTGAACTATGGAGACGTATTGTGATAAAGTTATGGCAGGAGACGTGAATTTTGATGTCTATTTAGTCATCATCCACATCCTGATGTTTTGCAAAGTTAAGCAATTTTTCCGAACTTTGCAAATAAGTTATAATTACCCGATTGCATGCAAATAAAGATTTGTCTGTAATTGAAAAAGAATAGTCTGTAATTGAAATGTAAATAATTCAACTTTCGCTTGCGAAAGTTGAGGGTTATGAGGTTATGAGGTTAAAAGGTTAATCTCCAATTGTGGATAAATATCCGGATTCCTTGAATATTATGTATAAATTTAACCCTTTAACCCCTTAACCTTCAAACCTTAAGTGAGCTTGCGAAACTTAAATAAATAATCTATGGATGTTAAAATAGAAGAAGGGTGGAAAAGGCATCTCGCGCCTGAATTTGAGAAGCCATATTTTTACTCCCTTACGGAAAAGGTGAGACGTGACTATGCAGATCCGATGGTGAGGGTGTATCCTCCCGGAAAAGAAATATTCGCTGCATTTGACGCTTCACCTTTTGAAGACACTAAGGTGGTTATTATCGGTCAGGATCCTTATCATGGTCCGGGGCAGGCAAACGGACTTTGTTTTTCGGTTGCGCCGGGTGTGCAGATGCCTCCTTCGCTGGTGAATATATTCAAGGAAGTATGTGCAGATACGGGTGTGCCGATGCCGACCGACGGAGACCTAAGCCGTTGGGCGAAACAGGGTGTTCTGTTGCTGAATTCTTCGTTGACTGTCAGGGAGCATCAGCCTAAATCGCATTCAGGAATCGGTTGGGAAACATTTACCGATGCTGCCGTCGATGCTTTGGCGAATTCAAAGGAAAATCTTGTGTTCCTTCTCTGGGGATCGGATGCTATAAAAAAAGGAGCTAAAATAGATCGCAACCGACATCTTGTGCTGACTTCTCCCCATCCCTCACCGTTATCGGCTCATAGAGGTTTCTTTGGCAACCATCATTTTTCAAAAGCTAATGAATATCTTGTGGCTCATGGCAAATCGCCTATAATATGGTAAATTCCTTTCAAAAATATCTATTGGCTTTCGTATTGTGTGTCGCTGCAGATCCTGTCTGTTTCTCTATTGACACATCTACACAGATTTTTGACAGACAGGCAAGATCATTGTCTTTGCGAAATCCTGACAGTTTCATTGCCCCTCCCGTGATAAGATTGGGCACGGAAGACCATCTTTTAGTTAATTTTGACATAATTGGAGACAGTCACGAATATCTCAGATATCGTTTGCTGCATTGCAATGCCGATTGGCAGCCTTCGCAATTGTTGGAACCGGAATATACGGGAGGGTTCAATGAAGGAGAAATCACGGATTATGCTTATTCCAGCAACACATACGTGCATTATGTGAATTATAATCTCGAAATTCCAAATGAGGACATGAAGCCGCTTGTAAGCGGGAATTACCTATTGGTGGTGTATCCGGAAGGAAATCATGATTCCGTAATACTTCAACAACGTTTTTATGTTTCGGAAAATGCCGTTGCTATAGATGGGAAAGTGAGCGGAAGGACAGACAGGGGATTCAACACAGAATTTCAGCAATTGGAATTTGCGGTGGATGCAGCAATGACAGAAAGGATTAATCCATATCAGGATTTGGTTGTTACGATAACACAGAACAATCGTCCGGAAACTATGCGTGAATTGCGTCATCCTTTGCGTGTGGAGGGGGGGAGCGTCGTATATTCACATATGCCTGAGCTTGTTTTCAGGGCAGGAAATGAATATCGAAGATTTGAGACTGTCAGAACGGATTATCCGGGTATGAATGTGGATTCCGTGAAATTTGGAGAAAACAATTGGCATGCGTGGCTTATGCAGGATGAATCAAGGGTGGAAAAAGACTATAACTTTGACATCACTCAGCACGGAAGATTCAAGATTGATGAATACAGCGCAGATGATCCTGATTTGGGTGCCGATTATGTGACTGTGCATTTCACTCTTGACATGCCGGAGGTGATTGGTGCCGATGTCTATATAGATGGAGATTTTGCTTTACATCAGTTTAATGATTTCAACAAGATGCGATTTGATCACGTGCGCGGGCTTTATACGACGGAAATACCATTAAAACAAGGAAGCTATAACTATCAATACGTTATAGCTTCCAAAAATAAATCTGCCGATCCATCGCCTATAGAAGGAGACAAATATGAGACAGGCAACGAGTATCTTGTTTGTGTGTATTTACGAAAAACCGGATCCCGAGCCGACCGGTTGATCGGGACGGCATTAATCCAACAGTAGGGTTATTCACGTGCGAGAATAAGGGCGGAATATGGTGCAAGAGATATCTTGCCACCTTTGCTTTTGCCGAGACTTCCGTCGTGGGCAATCTTTCCGTTTTGAGCCACGATCATCCATTTCCCTTTAGGCACGTTGACTTCCTGAGAGTGTGAGGCTCCGTTAAACACGACCTTAATTTCTTTCCATGTATCACCATTGGCATTGTCTTTAATAGAGTATGAGATAAGGTTTGGAGTCTTGGAAGAATCGATTTTATCAAACACGAGATGTTTGGCGATATCTTCTGCCGAAGTCATTCGGAAAGCCGGATGAGCCTTACGCAATGCTATAAGTTCCTTGTAGTAGTCAAACTGGTCACGATATTTTGACTTGTTTTCCCAATTGATCGCGTTGATTGAATCAGGGCTTTTGTAGGAGTTGTGGACTCCTTGTTTGTCGCGGAAGATTTCTTCTCCGGCAAACATGAAAGGAGTGCCCTGGGAAGTGAACACGATTGTCTGGGCAAGTTTAGCGGCGTCAAGCATATTCTGTTCCGGCTCACCTTCCATAGATTTATGGAGTTTGTCGGTCAGAGTAAGGTCGTCGTGGCAAGATACGTAGTTGACAATCATTTCTGGAGATTTTGCATAAGCAAATTTGGAGTTGTTGCCTTTTGAATAATCCACCTGTGGATGATCGGTGGCGGCTACAATTCCTATTTTTACAGTCTCCTCATTCCCCGGCTTTCCTGTAGCAAACCCTCTGTCGGCTGCATTTGTATAGTGACCTTTCACAGCATCTCTGAGATCGTCTGAAAAGACTGCGATGTCGGTCATTTTCGACACATTTTCTTTCAATGCGCGGCGATCTACGGCAAGCGGGGAATCGCCTGCGGTCCAACCTTCGCCATAAACAAAGATAGATGGATCTATTTTCTTAAGCTCTTGAGCCACCTTGTTCATGGTTTCAGTGTCATGTATGGCCATGAGGTCGAATCTGAAGCCATCAATGTGGTATTCATTTGCCCAATACTTGGTGGAGTTGATTATATAGTCTTGCATCTGCTGAAGGTCGGATGCAGTTTCGTTGCCACACCCGGAAGCGTCTGAATATTTACCGTCGTCCCAATGGCGGTGATAATATCCCGGAGCCGTCAATTCAAAGTTGGAACCATCGTTTTCTGCCGTATGATTGTAGACCACGTCCATAATCACTCCGATTCCGGCGTCGTGAAGCGCCTTGACCATCTCTTTCATCTCCCTCACTCGAGCGGCAGGATCAGATGGATTAGTCGAATATGAACCCTCGGGAGCGTTATAGTTTTGCGGGTCATAACCCCAGTTGTACGTATTGTTCTGCAGGTTCATTTCGTCTACTGAGTTATAATCGTAGGAGGGGAGAATATGCACATGGGTCACTCCGAGTTCTTTCAGATGGTCTATGCCCGTCTTTTCACCTAATGGGGTGACGGTTCCATCCTCAGTCATGGCGAGAAATTTCCCTTTATTGGCAATTCCTGAGGAAGGATGCATCGACATGTCGCGGTGGTGCATTTCGTATACAATCACATCTGAAAAATTTTTAACTTCGGGACCCTTGTCGGCATCCCATCCTTCAGGATTAGTCTTTGAAAAATCAATTATAGCGGCGCGTTTTCCGTTCACGCCAACGGCTTTCGCCCACACTCCCGGGGTCTCGTTTTTCCATTCACCGTTCCATTTTATCTGGAAGGTGTAGAATTTACCATAAAGTTTTTGAGGCACCGAGGCTGTCCAGGTGCCTGTTTTGGCATCCGGAGTCATGTTTAGCACTTCGTATGGAGCGCCGGTGTGTCCGGTTTCATAAAGATTGACCTTGGCTTCCTGTGCTTTAGGGCTCCAGAGACGGAAATGTGTGCCCGAATTGTCGACGAGAAGCTCGAGGTCATCTCCGTTATATGTCGGATATTCGATAAATTGGGCGTCGTAGGCGCTTTGCGCCATTGAAGGGAGAGGAGACAACAGAGAGCCTACGGCGAGGATAGCGGCTGTCATGGTTAGAGATACATGTAATTTCATTTGTGTGTAAGAATTTATCAGTTACAACTTCAAAGTTAATAAATAAAAAGGTGGATTGCAAGTTTTTATTTAATTTTAAAGATAAAGTAACGAATGTTTAGAATTCGAGGGTGCACACAAGAAAGACGGCAGTGCGCTCTGCCGTCTTTCCGGTTCGTGATTTTAATAATGCTTCGGTCTGACTTCCCGGGGCTGGGGATAGAAACTATGGTTCCGTGTGCCGTGGAGTATCCCGTGCCTTGACTGTTCAGCCCGGCTTCGCGCCGAGGGATAGGAAAAGGGGGTGATTGACTTTTCGTACACATCGGGTGCCAGCGTGTGGCACCAACCTTTCACCTCGTGTTCAGACATTCAATTATTGCGAGGGCAAATTGCCCGGATTGAAATCCTATTAACGGGAACAATAAGAAACGTCCTGTAGAGACGTTTCCATGCCGGAGCTGCGTCTCGTGAAGCTTCTTGCCCGTTGTGAAAGTATAACGCCATGAAGATATAAATGGTTCATTTTTAGTTTTCAGTTGTGGAATTGAGAATTATTTTGTAACTTTGCACCGCTTTTTTAGAGAAAAGTGGGTGAGGGGGAGAGTCCCGCAGCCGGAGAGCTTTTCTATGAAAAGTATTATTTATAATTAACTAAACTCTCAAAACAATGCATCTTTCAACAGAAGAAAAGCAGGCCATCTTCGAGAAATATGGCCAGGGCAAGAACGATACCGGCAGCCCCGAAAGCCAGATCGCTCTTTTCTCAATCCGCATCAAGCACCTCACAGATCACCTTAAGGACAACCACAAGGACTACGCAACAGCCCGCGCTCTTAAGGCTCTCGTAGGTCAGCGCCGTTCACTTCTCGACTACCTCGTACGCAAGGACATCAACCGCTATCGTGCGATCATCGCAAAGAAGGAACTCGGCATCCGCAAGTAATTGCGCACAAAAAGAAAGAAAAGTCAGATGGGATCTTGAAGCAATTCAGGATCCCATTTTCTTTTTGCCGTCAAATCAGACGTAAAAAATGTGGCGGAACGGACAGAAGCCGTTTCGCCACATTTCTAAAAGGTCTGATTGATATTACTTCTTAAGATTGATACCGATCTCAACTACTGAAGTGGTTTCGATCACTCCGGGAAGTGCGCTTAGAACATTTGGCAACATACCAGCCATATATCCCATATTGGGATCTTTAGAAGCTTCCTCAACAAGGCTATTCACAAGGTCTTCATCTGTGAAAATAGGAGCTATTGCCTTAAGAAGCGGAAGAAGAGTTTCTGTTCCAAGATAGAAGCTCTTTACATTTGGATCCTCGTTGAGGTTCCCATCCTGATCTGCGATTGCTTGTCCGTAAGTGATAGGTACTCCACCTGAAAGCATTGGCGCAATCTGTTGCATGAGACTTTCTACAAGTTGGATCACATCGAGTGCGCGTGTTGAGCGTCCTTTTGCTGCCATAACAGAGTTGGCAATTATTGCGGCAGGGTTGAGGAAGAGGCGTATATTACCTTCAGACGTGATGACATACTGCGCTATGCCCGCGGGAGCATCAGTGGTTTCTCCTGTTTTTGTGTCTACATATCTTGCGGTCAAAGTACCGTCTTCTGCAAATGTTACGCTGTGAAGTATATTGGTGAGCATAACAACCGGAGATACAGCTTCATCGCCGACGCTGATCAAAGGCAATGCAAGGGCCATACTTACGATAGTGGAAATCGGGAATGGGACTCCATATCCTACGTCAATACCGTTTTCTGCTACCCAGTTCACTCTTGCGACGTTATAGAGGTTATCCTCTTCATCGCCCCAGTCCGGATTTATCCATTTAAGCGAGGGGATTGTCCAGGTTCCGGCGAGTGAAGTGTTCTTGAGTTTTACGTCTGAGAGGTTAAACTCAAAATTGTCGGCTGTTACAGAGCCGGAATATGAATATGTGCAGTATTCAGTCTCGTTTGTTCCTTCGAATGTGCAATTGTTTGCATCTCCCTTCAGCTCAACCGGAATAGATACGGAAGGAGATCCGGGAAGAACACCGGCTGTGGGGAGAGTGACAGCTGTCTGCTCATCAGCTTTTGTGATCATACCCATTATCTGAGAAATGTCGAGTGGTTCGCCAGCGAGGGTTACAGTTCCCTTGCCGTCAGTGCCGGGAGTGAAGGTCACTGTCTTGCCGATAAGGGGAGTACCGTTCAAATTGAGTGTAAGACCTTCAGTGCTGCTATAGGTTTTCTGTTCCAAAGAACTTCCCGGAGCGGGATCATCATCGCTACATGATGTGAAAGTGGATAGCGCGCCCGCGATAGCAAGGGCATAAATAAATTTAAGTTTCATTATTCAGTTTTTTAGTGAATTTAAGAGTTGTTCTACTCTTATGATGTTAAATTTGATTATTTATTACAGAAAAAACGTTGCAAAGTTAATGAATTTTAGGGATATTGTTGTCAAATTTGGACAAATAATGCAGATTATTATTTTTTTATGTTGATTTATTGGTCAGATATTCGTATTTTTGCGCTTAATTTGCCAGACAATGATTTATGCGAAGATGTAAATCTTGAAAAGCAAGCTGTTATTTAATATAAATCACAACAAAGACAATGAAATTTTCAGAATTGGCGATTGTTTTCTGTGCGGCAACAATGACCATGTCATGTATAAGGCAGGAGCCGCTGAATGCAGAATGCGACATCGTGTCGGTATCGCTTCCCGGCGATGTGCTCAATCGACAGCCCTTGATCGAGAATAATAAGGTGACGCTGATAGTAAAGAATGATGTGTCGCTGATTGCGCTTGCCCCGGAGTTTGAGTTGACTCCCGGAGCCACGATAGAACCTGCAAGCGGCACGGTCCGCAATTTTTTGGTGCCTCAGACCTACACCGTGACATCTCAAGACGGGGAGTGGAGCAAGGAATATACGGTAGTGGTGGAGCGCAATAATACAATCAACCTAAACTACAGCTTCGAGCATGTGAAAGTGGCAACGGCTTTGGGTGGCGCTTGTCAGTATGATGTTTTTTATGAGGTAGGGCCGTCAGGTAAGGAGTCAATGGAATGGGCGAGCGCAAACCAGGCATATGCGCTGTCGTTCCAGGCATCCACCCCAAATACTTTCCCCACCTATCAGGGTGAAGATGGAGTCGACGGCAAATGTGCTGTGCTGGTTACGAGGAGTACGGGCAGCTGGGGACAACGTCTTGGAAAGCCGCTTGCTTCCGGCAACCTGTTTATTGGTAAATTCGACATGAGTGATGCCGTGAACCATCCGCTTGAGGCAACTCATTTCGGCACTCTTTTCTCCAACATTCCTTCGCAGTTTAGCGGCTATTACAAATACACTCCTGGCGAAACATATTGCGAACCGGATGCGGACGGCAATCTCGTAGCGGTTCCGGGCAAGATTGACAGTTTCAGTCTGTATGCCGTGCTATATGAGTCAGTTCCGGGTCAGGAATGGCTTGACGGTAACAATGTGCTTGCCGAAGATAATCCTTATATTATATCCACGGCAATAATTCCTGATCGCCACGCATCGGAAGAATGGGTGGAGTTTTCCGTACCTTTTATATATAGACCCGGCAAGACGATCGATCCCGAGAAGTTAAAGGCAGGTAAGTATAGCCTGGCTGTGGTGATGGGATCGAGTCAGGAGGGTGACCGTTTCTGCGGAGCTATCGGAAGCACACTGAAAGTGGATGAGGTATCGATCACTTGTTTGTCGGATACAGAAGGTAATTAATTATAAATAGACTGCAATGAAAAAAATAATATTGGCTGTTTTTGCCTTTTTTGCGTTTGGCGTTCAGGAAATTTCGGCAAGCGGGGATCAGGGATTTTTCAAGAGTCTGGAGTATGAGGTGAATGCCGGCACAAACATAGGGGGAGCTTCGCCTATCCCACTTCCCGCAGAGATCCGTAAGATAAACTCATATAGTCCGGAGCTCAACCTTCAGATCGGCGCTTCTGTCAGGAAATGGTTTGGTGCCGAGGATAAGTGGGGTGCAGGTCTGGGTATCCGGTTCGAAACCAAGGGAATGAAGACCAAAGCCACAGTAAAGAACTATGGCATGGAAATAATTGATAACGGCAAGACGCTTAAGGGACGTTGGACCGGGAAAGTGCAGACCAAATATCATACTCAGCAACTGGTTGTGCCTCTGACTGCGTTCTATAGGCTTAGCTCACGTGTGATATTGAATGCCGGACCGTATCTTTCGTATGCATTCAGGAATGATTTTGATGGATATGTGTTCGACGGGTATCTCCGGGAGGGAGACCCTACAGGCGAAAAGATAAGTTTTTCGGGAGATTCGAAAGCTTCTTATGATTTTGGCAACGAGTTGAGAACATTTCAATGGGGCATGCAGCTGGGCGCTTCAGTGAAAGTTTACAAGCAGCTTGTCGTAAACGCCAACCTTGAATGGGGCTGCAACGACATATTTTATTCCTCATTTAAAACGGTCACATTCAATCTTTATCCCATATATCTTAACCTGGGCTTCGGATACGTATTCTGACGGGGCTCGACCAACAAGATAACTTTATCGAATAAACTTGGCTAAAGCATTCTGCATGGTAGCGTGCATCGCGCGCTAAAGACCGGTGTAGAATGCTTTTGCTTTCTGTGCCTTTTGCTTTTATTGGGGGATTGGGCTATGGTTACAAAAATATTTTGTAACTTTGCAGCCGAATATCAACGACTTTATATGCAAGACATCCGCAACATCGCGATTATCGCGCATGTCGACCACGGCAAGACTACTCTGGTCGACAAAATGCTTCTCGCCGGTCATCTATTCCGAGACAACCAATCAACCGGCGAACTGATTCTCGACAATAATGACCTCGAACGTGAAAGGGGTATCACTATCCTCTCTAAAAACGTATCAATCAATTATAAAGGCACCAAGATCAACATTATTGACACTCCGGGACACGCAGACTTCGGGGGTGAGGTTGAACGTGTGCTGAACATGGCTGACGGATGTCTGCTGCTCGTGGATGCTTTCGAGGGCCCGATGCCACAGACCAGGTTTGTGCTTCAGAAGGCAATCCAGATGGGATTGAAGCCCGTGGTGGTGGTCAACAAGGTTGACAAACCGAACTGTCGCCCAGACGAGGTGAACGAAATGGTTTTCGATCTGATGTTTAATCTCAACGCAACCGAAGACCAGCTTGACTTCCCGACAATCTATGGTTCTGCAAAACAGAACTGGATGTCGACAGACTGGCAAAAACCTACGGAAGACATTACAGCCGTACTTGACGCCATCATTGAATATATCCCTGCCCCAAAACAGATAGAGGGTGACCCCCAGATGCTTATCACGAGTCTTGACTATAGCAGTTATGTCGGGCGTATCGCCGTCGGCAGAGTGCACCGCGGCACACTCCGCGAGGGGATGGACATTGCTCTTTGTAAAAAAGATGGCAGCGTGTCTAAACAGCGCATCAAGGAACTCCATACATTTGAAGGGATGGGAAGGAAGAAGGTTACCGAGGTAAGCAGTGGTGACATTTGCGCTATTGTAGGACTTGAAAATTTTGAAATCGGGGACACTATCTCTGATATAAACAATCCTGACCCGCTTCCAAGAATCGCTATCGATGAACCCACAATGTCGATGACATTTACTATCAACGATTCTCCATTTTTCGGTAAGGATGGTAAATATGTGACATCCCGTCATATTGCAGAACGTCTTGAGAAAGAACTCGACCGTAATCTCGCGCTTCGTGTGGCGAAAGGTGATAATGAAGACAAATGGACTGTATATGGACGTGGAGTGCTCCATCTGTCAATCCTTATCGAGACAATGCGCAGAGAGGGGTATGAACTTCAGGTAGGGCAGCCACAGGTGATCATCAAGGAGATCGATGGGAAAAAATGTGAACCTGTAGAGGCGCTCACGATCAACGTTCCTGAAGAATACAGCTCAAAGGTGATAGATATGGTCACACGTCGCAAGGGTGACATCCTGTCTATGGAAACCCAGAATGACCGGATCAATATAGAATTTGTGATCCCCTCACGAGGCATTATCGGATTGCGCAACAATGTTTTGACAGCTACCGCCGGTGAGGCTATCATGGCTCACAGATTTCTGGAGTATCAGCCTTGGAAAGGGGATATAGAACGCCGCACAAACGGCTCTTTAATAGCAATGGAGGCTGGCACGGCATACGCTTATGCCATAGATAAACTTCAGGATCGTGGCAAATTCTTTATCTTCCCTCAGGAAGAGGTGTATGCCGGACAGGTGGTGGGTGAAAACGCTAAAGACAACGATATTGTAGTGAACGTCACCAAATCGAAGAAACTCACCAATATGCGTGCTTCAGGAGCTGACGATAAGGCAAGGATCGTTCCTCCGGTTGTGTTTTCTCTTGAAGAGGCGTTGGAATATATCAAGGAAGATGAATATGTAGAAGTCACCCCAAACCATCTTCGTCTTCGTAAGATTATTCTTGATGAAAATGAGCGTAAGCGAGCAAACAGAAACAGCTGAATATAATTTTGAATTTTGAATGTTGAATTTTGAATTGATCCGACATTCAAAATTCGGGATTATCAAGAATTTCAATATCCGGAAAGACTGATGGATCTCAGTTGAATTGATTCAACATTCTTGAGTTGATTCAACATTCAAAATTAAAAAACTGGTGGATCACAGTTGAATTAATTCAACATTCAAAATTCTACATTCAAAATTAACATGACTCTCAATATCCGAGGAGAATTGATGGATCTCTCCATTCCGAAAGTGATGGGGATTGTGAATGTGACTCCCGACAGTTTTTACAGCGGGAGCCGCACCCAAAGTGTCTTTGAAATCCGTGGCAGGATAGAACAAATGATAGCCGATGGTGTCGACATCCTCGATCTTGGCGGATATTCGTCGCGTCCGGGAGCTGACAACGTCAGCGGAGACGAAGAGTATGACCGTCTTGCCCGGGGTCTGGAGGTTGTCAAGGAGGTGGCTCCCTGGATTCCTGTGAGTATAGATACGTTTCGAGCTTCCGTGGCTCGCCGATGTGTGGAAGAGTGGAATGTAGATATAATCAATGATATAGGTGGCGGCACACTTGATCCGGAAATTCAGGAGACTGTGGCTGACTTGCATGTTGCCTATGTGCTTATGCATATGCGGGGAACGCCCTCCACGATGCAGTCTCTCACCGATTATCAGGATGTGACCGCCGAAGTTATCACAGATCTTTCAAAGAAAGTTTACCACCTTCGCGGTTTGGGGGTTAACGACATAATAATAGATCCCGGCTTCGGATTTGCCAAGACAGTCGCTCAGAATTTTCAAATGTTGAACGAGCTTGGTGAGTTTTGCAAAATGGGTATGCCTGTGCTTGTGGGCATTTCCCGTAAGACAATGATATGGAAAACTCTTGGTGTAACGCCCGAAGAAGCTCTTGACGGGACGGTGGCGCTTGATGCGATAGCTATTGACAGGGGCGCCAATATTATCCGCGTTCACGATGTCCGCCCTGCGGTACAGACAGTAAAACTGCTCTCACAGTTGAGCAAAGACTAATGTAAACTCACTTCTCACGACTCACCATATGATAAGTTTCGGAATAAAAGACATAATCGACATATTGCTGATTGCACTGCTGCTTTTCTATGTCTACAGAATGATGAAAAACAGCGGAACGTTAAGCCTGTTTTATGGTGTGTTGGTTTTCTTTGTCTTGTGGGTGTTGGCGTCTGAAATTTTCGACATGCGTCTCACAGGGTCGATACTTGATAAATTTATGAGTATCGGACTTATAATACTTGTGATCATATTCCAGGATCAGATAAAACGCTTTCTTATAGAACTGGGATCGCGAGGCAGATTGAGCTTTTTCAAGCGTCTTTTCAAACATGACAAGACAAATGAGGAGGATCATTCAAGGATCATGGCTGTTGTCTATGCCTGCATGAGCATGAGTAAAAGCAAGACAGGCGCGTTAATAGTTTTTCAACGCAAGGTGCCTCTGACGGATTATGAGAAAACAGGCGATATCATAGATGCTGATATCAATGTGCGTCTGATAGAGAATATATTCTTTAAAAATTCGCCTCTTCACGACGGCGCCATGATTATCACTGACAACAGGATAAAATCCGTGGGGTGTATCTTGCCGGTGAGCCATGATATGGATATTCCTAAAAATTTAGGGTTGCGGCATCGTGCCGCCCTTGGTATGAGCCAGGTGACAGATGCCGTCTGCGTGATAGTAAGTGAAGAGACGGGGGGGATTTCAGTGGCAAAAGACGGCGCCATATCTGTCAAGGTAAGTGTGCCGGATCTTGAGCATATATTGTCATCTTCATTATCGAATGGATGACGCAAGGGGTGTTTATTGAAGCAGTTCCCCTATATTCAATCCAAGATTAAGCAGCAAGGTTGAGGCGCTTTTGTGGGGCATTGCATAAGCCAAGCCTACAGAGAATGTGCGCACCTTGATCCCGAATCCGGCGGAAAAGCCTGATAGAAAATTTCTTTGATAGGTGCTCATGTCGGTTCTTGTCTTATAATTATAGGCAATGTCTAAATAGAAGCGCTCGCTCGGCATGTATTGGGCGCAAAAAATCAAGTGGCGGAAAAGATCACTTCCGAAATTGGATTTCAGTTCCATGTCCTGATCCCCTCCTTCATTTATATGACTATAATATGGGAGATGCCATTTTGTCAGATTGAAAGCGGTGATACCAAAAGAGAATGGAGATTCACCGATACCTTTCATAAAACCTAACTGAATGTCGAAAGGAAGGCGGTCATATTTTTCTTCAAATCTTTTTAGCTGTCCGCCCATGTTTTTAAAGACCACGGAAAGGGAGAGGTCGCGCTCATCGTCATAATAATTCAACCCCAGATCTGCAGCAAGCGCGAATGCGGTGTATTGTTCGTAGCCGCTATAGACGAATTTTAAATTTATCCCTCCTCTTAATCTGTCGGTAAAATCGTGGGAATATGTGCCTTCGAAAACCACATCGGAGGGTGAAAAAGAGCCTGATGAAGAACCGTCGGGTAGATATCCTGAAATTTCTCCATAATTAAGATATCTTATTCCTATAGCCCATGCACCGTGTTCACCGGCAGCCATTCCGAATCGGGCGCCGGCAAAATTGGCAGATCCGAAATAGCGCATATAGCTTAAAGTGGTCTGCCTGTCGATTTCCGGTCCCAGAAGGGCCGGGTTTTCCTGCGCCAAGGTTACATCATCGTCAATCAGGGCAATGTTTGTGCCCCCCAGGGCGAAAGCATGGCTGGAAGTGGGTATGTCAATAAAATCATAAGCCGACCGTCCGGTCTGTGCCCATGACAAAATATAAGCGGAAAAAGCCGCAGTCAGAAATATGATGCGTAAAGCTTTCATATAATGATTAAACGAAACCCCTCACAATCTATTGCACGAAACTTTTGCCAGGCACATCAACTGTGAATAAATGTAAAACTATTTTAAATTACCAAATTCTTTTGCGGTAATGTTTGCATAATCGAAAACACAGTTCTATATTTGCAACATAAAATTTTTCCATACAGCATAAATGAAAGCTCATATAATCCTATTCCTTTTTGGTGCTATAACGGCTTCTATCCTATCTTCGGAAGCATCGGCACAGACCTGCCGCATCACCTCAGGGGTGAATGCAAATGGCAGGCTCGTGTATAGGGAAGTGTATGAGTATGACTACGTGGATGATAAGCCTCAGTTTCCCGGGGGAGGTTCGGCTCTTTTAAATTATATAAATGAGACGCGCCGTTACCCTGCCGACGCTTATTCCCGTGGAATTGAAGGAAGAGTGACATGTGCATTTGTGATCAATACCGATGGCAAGGTCAGCGATGTCACAGTGCTGAGGGGTGTGGAGCAAACCTTAAATAAGGAAGCTGTCAGGATCCTTTCCAAGATGCCTGACTGGACACCGGGGAAAATTGATGGGCAGCTGGTTCCTGTCAGAGTGATTTGCGCTGTCCCGTTTCGCAAATAAGCGAAATTTTCAAGTGAGATCAAAAATGATCTCTTGGCAAAGATGGCTTTTTTAGAAGAATATATTGAATAGTTTTGATTTTTAGCACAGAAAAAGGATTGACCGTGAGGCCAATCCTTTTTATTTCAGTAGCTTTTCCAGAATTTAACTGAAACGCGCAAAAACAATTATTGTTTTTACGCGGCAGAATAATTTAAACAAGAGAGATAACGATATCTTCGTCGTTCATAGTAATCATGATTTTACCCTCGCGGCCAAGCCATCCGAGGGCAGCCATGATCTCGTCTTTTTTGAGTTTGGTGGCTTTTTTGACGAGCTTGAGACCAAGTGTGCGGGTGTCTGAATTTTCAAGCGCCTTGTAGACCTCGCCGGCCCATGTACCAATTGATTCGATGTTCATTGTTTCGAAATTTATTAATGTTAAACTTAGATTTTTAGCGTTTTTTTATTGGCTATGTTTGTCTTTGCGGACAAAAGTAATAAAAATATTCGGTATTTAACAAATTTCTGCCATAAATACCCTATTATTACTGCATTTTATACCAATATTTAATAAAATTTTTCCTGTTATCCATTATTTTTAACAAATTCATAGCTTAAATTGTTGTCTATTGTGCATTTCGATTCAATTGCTTAATTTTGCATTATGAGCAAGAAAAAAAATCAGTCGCCGGTCACTTCCCAGACAATAGGGGAAGGAAGGGTGATAAGAAATACAGGGAGTTCATATATTGTCCGGCTTGACAGCGGAGAGGAGCTTCAATGCAGGATAAAAGGGAATTTCAGGATAAAAGGGATCCGCACCACAAATCCTGTAGCGGTAGGCGATATCGTTACTGTTGCCAAGGCTTCAGACGACGCCGACTACATCACGGCGATCTCTCCACGCACTAATTATATAATAAGGAGAGCCTCCAATCTGTCGAAAGAAAGCCATATCCTTGCATCCAATTTAGATTTGGCAATTCTTGTAGCCACATTGCGTGAGCCTGTCACCACCACCACTTTTATCGACCGTTTTCTCGCTACGGCAGAAGCTTATTCCGTAAGTGCCGCCCTTGTGCTGAACAAGGAAGATATGTGGGAAGACGATGACCGTGAACTTGCGGATGCCCTCAAGAATTTGTATACCTCGATCGGGTATCCCGTGTTCTTTGTCTCCGCAACAACAGGAATCGGTCTCAATCCTTTGAAAGAGTTTATTTCTAACAAGATTACGCTTCTTGTGGGAAACAGCGGCGTCGGCAAATCTTCATTGATAAATGCCTTGGTGCCGGGAACAGAATTGCGTACAGGCGAAATTTCGGACATCCATCACACCGGCACGCATACCACTACATTTTCCGAAATGATAGATCTCCCCGGAGGAGGAGCCGTTATCGATATTCCGGGTGTGAGAGGTTTTGGCACCATAGATTTCGCGCCTGAAGAAGTGGGACATTTTTTTCCGGAGATTTTCAGGACATCGCGTGATTGCCGTTATAGCGACTGCAAACATACCGGAGAACCCGGATGTGCCGTCATTCCGTCGGTGGAAGAGCATTATATATCTGAAAGCCGCTATGCCTCATATTTATCGATACTTGAGGAAGCGTCGGAAGAGGCAGGCGCGGATAAATACCGCAAACCATTTTGAAAATTTGCACGAGTGAGAAAAAAATTGTAACTTTGCGCCGAATTTGTAATCTCTGGCGAGACATGGAAGCTCGTTAAATTGCAAGTAATCTCTAAATCACAACAACACAATGGATTTAATCAAGATCGCGGAGGAGGCATTTGCCACTCCCAAAAAGCAGTTCGATGAATTCGGACCCGGCGACACAATCACAGTAGCATACCGTATCAAAGAGGGTAACAAAGAGCGTATCCAGCAGTATCGTGGCGTTGTTATCCGTATCAACGGTCATGAGGACAAAAAGCGTTTCACTGTCCGTAAAATCTCTGATGGCGTGGGCGTTGAAAGAATTTTTCCCATTGAGTCTCCGTTTATCGAGTCTATCACTGTAAACAAATACGGTAAAGTGCGCCGTGCAAAACTTTATTACCTTCGTAACCTTACAGGTAAAAAGGCACGTATCAAAGAACGTTTCGTTAAGAAGGCTGAAAAATAATCAGAATTCTTTTCTAAAGTTCTCAAGAAGCAAACACGAGGCAGTCTCCTTATTCGGGGGCTGTCTTTGTTTATGATAGGGATGTTAACACTTTTATAGGTCTGTTTTTTGTCATGATTAAAAATTTTTGAGTATTTTTGCAGACTGAATCCGATTAAGGGGAAATCTTCCCATCTGCCTGAATTTTTAGGCTTTATTATTCTTGGAAAATATATAGCAAAAGATATAAATTATGTCAAACAAAGCATTATTGATAATCCTTGACGGTTATGGACTGGGCGACCACGCCAAGGACGACGCGATCTTCAACACACCGACTCCTTACATGGACTCCCTGTTCGCAAATTATCCTAATTCAAAATTGCAGGCAAGCGGTGAAAATGTCGGTCTGCCTGACGGACAGATGGGTAATTCTGAGGTAGGTCACCTTAATATTGGAGCTGGCAGAGTCGTATATCAGGATCTTGTGAAAATCAACCGTGCCATTAAAGATGGCTCTTTCGCAGAGAATCCCGAGATCAAGAGTGCGTTTTCCTATGCGCAGAAGCACAATGTCCCTATTCATTTCATGGGTCTTGCATCTGCCGGTGGTGTACATTCAAGCCTTGATCATCTGTATGCTCTATGCGACACGGCAAAGGCATACGATCTCCAGAGGGTTTATCTCCATTGTTTCATGGACGGTCGTGACACAGACCCCAAAAGCGGTGCTGGTTTTCTTAAAGAGATCAAAGATCATTGCGACAAGAGCGCCGGCACTATAGCTTCAGTGATCGGAAGATATTATGCAATGGATCGCGATCATCGTTGGGAACGCCTTAAGGAGGCTTATAATCTTCTTGTTTATGGAGAGGGTAAGCACACTGAGAATGTCATAGAGGCGGTTGAGGAATCGTATGCTGAAGGAGTTACCGATGAATTCCTCAAACCAATCGTCAACGACAGGGTCGACGGAAGGATAGGGGCTGGTCATGTGGTGATATTCTTCAATTATCGTAATGACCGCGCAAAGGAGCTTACAACCGTTCTCACACAGCATTCTGAAGACGGCATGAATCCAATTCCCGACCTTCAGTACTATTGTATGACTCCATATGATGATTCCTTCAAGGGAGTACATATTCTTTTCTCAAAGTCAGATGTGCCTGATACAATTGCCGAGGTTATTTCAGCTGCAGGCAAGAAACAGCTCCACATCGCAGAAACTGAGAAATATGCCCATGTGACATTCTTCTTCAATGGTGGCAGGGAAGCTCCTTTCGAAGGTGAAGACCGTATACTTGTTCCGTCTCCCAAGGTGGCGACTTATGATCTACAGCCTGAAATGAGTGCCCCTGAAGTGACTGAGAAACTTGTAGCAGCCATCGACACTGAGAAATACGACTTTATTGTTGTCAACTTTGCGAATGGCGATATGGTTGGACATACAGGTGTCTATCCGGCTATCCAGAAGGCGGTGGAGACTCTTGACACATGTGTAGAAAAAGTTGTGGAGGCTGCGAAATCCCATGGCTACGGCACTATCATCATTGCAGACCATGGCAACGCGGATCATGCTCTCAATGATGACGGAACTCCCAACACGGCACACTCATTAAATCCCGTGCCATTTATTTATATCGGCAATAAAGATGCAAAAGTGAAAGACGGGCGTCTTGCCGATGTGGCTCCTTCCCTTCTCCACATCATGGGCATCCCGCAGCCGGCTGATATGACAGGTGAAGATCTTATTTCTGAATGAATATAAAATGATTCGATCAATAGTAACCAAGGCGGCGGTCTCCATACTGGGGCTCGCCGCCTTATGTTTCTCGGTCGCTGCCGAGAAACTCGTTATTCTCCACACCAACGACACCCACTCCGCTATCGAGCCAAATAAAGACGGCACAGGAGGGATGCTGCAGCTTAAAGCGGTGGTTGATTCTGTAAGGAAAGCTGACAGGCATGTTGTTCTTGTCAATGCTGGAGATATAGTGCAGGGTTCGTTATATTTTAAATACTTTCGTGGGGAGGTGGAATATCCAATTGCCAACATGCTTGGTTATGACATAAATGTGCTCGGAAACCATGAATTTGACAACGGAATGAATGACCTTGCGGAAAAATATAAGACTCTGAAAGGTGCGCGGCTGTCGGCAAACTATGATTTTGACGGAACCGCGATGGAAGGGGTGATGCAGCCGTATGTTATAAAGAAGATCGGTGGAAAGAAGATTGGTTTCTTCGGCATTAATATCGACCCGAAAAGTCTTATTTCGGATAAATGTATCGACGTGAATTTTAAGGATGTGATTCCTGTGGCTAATGAAACCGCCGCCTATCTGAAGAATAAAAAGAAATGCGATGTCGTGGTTGCAGTGACACATATAGGATATGTCACTTCCAATGAAAAACCCGGAGATGTTGACCTCGCCAAGGCAAGTAAGGATATCGATATTATAATAGGCGGACATTCCCATACGCTAATCGATCCTGCACATCCGGAGAAGTATCCTTCACTTGTAGACAATTCCGAAGGCAAGCCTGTGAGGATTGTGCAGACAGGGAAATATGGAAGGAATCTCGGCAAGCTTGAAATCGATCTTGACCGGCTGAACGACTTTGACGGCAGCAAAGTCAAATATGAACTGATACCTGTCAGCAGTCGTTTCCCTGAAGAATCTTACGACAAAAAGATAATAGAATTCCTTAAGCCCTATAAACATGTGGTCGACTCTGTCAACAGCCATGCCATAGCTACGTCTGCATATGACATGCGCAACAATTCTCCCGGAATGGCTAACCTTACTGCCGATTTCGGTTATTGGTATGCCAACCATATCGCTGATTCCTTAAGAAATGCCGGAGTGGAAATTCCAAGAATCGACCTTGCTATAATGAATATAGGGGGTATACGTCAGGATATGACTGCCGGCGATATTACCGAGGGACAGATACTTTCCACTTATCCTTTTTCGAATCATTTTATAATAATGAAGATAAAGGGTAGGGATATATTCGATGCCATGAACGTTGCCGCCCGTAAGGGAGGGGAGGCGATCAGTGGAAATGTCCGCGCTGTGGTCGATGAAGATGAAAGACTTCTCAGACTTGTGGTAGACGGAGAAGAATTGGATCCGGAAAAGATATATTATGTTGGCACGATCGATTACGTTGCAGAAGGGAATGATGATATGGTAACTCTTGCGAATCATGAAAAAATATGGGAAGACGATCTTGAGGTCAGTGTCCCGATATTACGTTGGTTCATACGTCAGCAGGAACTTGGATTGCCGATATCGCCTTCTCAAGACAGACGGTTTGTAAGAAGTGTGTCAAAATGATTTTCATGAGGGGATGTAGGATCTATATATGGATTATAACACTGATATGTCTTGTCTCTTGCAGAGGAGGCTCGGCGGATTATGCGAAAGAATATGGCGGCGTTGCTGATAATGACTCTATCGGCAATGCCGTTGCGCATAATGTAGATCTGACAGATATTGTAATGGAGATGGCAGATTCAATTTTGTCTTCTCTCACACTTGAACAGAGGGTCGGGCAATGTTTTATGCCCGCGATTTATGCCAGTGACGAACCTCTCAACATGAAAAAACTTAAAAGTTATATTTCTGATTTTCATGTCGGAGGAGTTGTCTTGCTGAAAGGGGATCTGGAGTCGGCTGCTGTCATGGCTTCTGTCGGTTCGGCTGCGGAGGTGCCTCTTTTCATAGCGATAGATGCAGAATGGGGATTGGGCATGAGGTTGTCTGACGCTCCCGGTTTCCCAAGAAACGGAAGGTTAGGCCCGCGTGCCGACGAATCGCTTCTTTTTGACTACGGAGCGGAAGTGGCGAGAGAATGTCGTCGTGTAGGTATAAATATGGTTCTCGGTCCCGTGATAGATGTCACGGAAAATCCTAAGGGAGTGATCGGAAGTCGATCTTTCGGTGGTGACCCTGTCAGAGTTGCAGACCTGGGTGTGGCTTATGCGAGAGGCATTGAATCAGGCAAAGTCATCAGTGTGGCAAAACATTTTCCGGGACACGGCAGTCCTAAAGGGGATAGCCATAAGTCTTTGCCGGTGATTAAACGTTCGCTGCATCAGCTTGACAGTATAGATTTATATCCTTTTAAAAGTTATATAGATGCCGGTCTCAGCGGTGTCATGGTAGGTCACCTGGCAGTTCCGGCAATTGATCCGTTAGCTCTTCCGGCTGCAGTCTCTCCGGTTGTGATAGGAGACCTCTTGAGGAATGAATTGGAATTCGGAGGACTTGTTTTGACTGACGCCTTGAACATGGGCGGAGTGGACGGGCATGGCGCTTCCGCTGCCTTGAAAGCTGGTGCAGATATAGTTGTTGCACCGGGAAACACTTCATTGGAAATATCCCATGTAGTTGAGATGATAAGAAACGGGGAGATGAATGTGTCGGTTATAGACGACCGTTGCCGACGCATTATTTTTTATAAACTGATTGTCGGTGCATTCGAGCCGAGATCGTTCAGTCTGCTGGGGCTGCGTGAAGAGGTGAGCAATGGAGCCGATTCCCTATACAATAAACTTGCAAGATGATTCAATCCGGCGTGATTTTTGAGTGGGTATGGTGAGCATGTCATTTCCTTCCATTGTCGTTATAACTGTAATAAGCATTGCTTGTCACAATCACATGATCCAACATGGTTAATCCGATATACTCGCACCCTTTCTTGAGGTCATGCGTGATTTTATCGTCTTGTGTGCTTGGAACGGTTCCTCCCGAAGGATGGTTATGGACCATGATGATCCCCTCTGCATTCTCAGTGATTGCGAATTTAAGTGCTTTTTTAAGATCGAATATGGAGGCTGTGCTTGAGCCGGTGCTGAGACAATATTCTTTGATTATCTGGTTACGCCTGTTGAGCAGAAGGATCCATACTTCCTCATGATCGAGATTGCCGATTTTGAACCTCATTCGTTTGAAAATGTCATCGGAAGATTTTATCGGTTCTTCAATAGGTATTTCCTCTGCACAATATCTTTTTATAAGTTCAATCACGGCTTCAACCTGAATGCTTTTTGTTGTGCCTATTCCTTTTATTTGTCTTAGTTCCGCACGGCTTCTGCGCTCAAGTTTGTGAAGCGAGTCGCCGTTGTCGTGCATAAGATTGCGGCATAGTTCGGTAATGGGATTTCCTGGGGTTCCCACGCGTAGGATCAATGCCCATAGTTCCGGCACTGAAAGAATTCCGCAACCGTGCTTTTCCGCTTTTTCTCGCGGCTGTTGGTCCGGATCCATTTCCTTTACCGTGCGAGGCTGGGAAATGATATCGATTTCAGGATAAGAAAGGGGAGAGGAATTGTCAGTCATGATATTGATTATTTGCCCCGCCTGCGTTCGATTTCATCGTTGATGTCTCTTCCGTGGCGGAGTATGATTTTCCAGACATAAGCCCGGATAAAGCCGGTTCCGTAACCGGTGAGCTGCACCATTGATGCCCCGACTCCCATGGTTCCGATCTTCAGACTTTTTGTTGAGATTATGCCCCATATCCAAAGGGCAATAATATATATAAGTAACGGGACAAGTACCCATTTACAGAAGAATGCTCCAATAATCATTGCCACCGCACCAATAACGAACAGTGCCGGGAGCCAATGCACCGTCTTCATGGAGCCGGGATAGAGTAGTTGCAAAGTGATTCGAGACATTCCGAATACGTGCACTTGACGCCAGAATTTCTTAAAATCCACGCGGCGCTTATGAAACACTTCCACATCAGGATATAGAGTTATGCTGAATCCTGCAAGACGTATGCGGGTGCTCATGTCGATGTCTTCGCTAAACATCTCTCTGAAGCCGCCAACTTTTTCATACACCTTCCTTGAATAACCCATGTTGAAAGTGCGTGGAGTGAATTTCTCCATACTTACTTTCCCTCCCCGGATTCCACCTGTGGTGAGAAATGAGGTCATGGCATAGTTTATTGCTTTCTGGGTGTCGGAAAATGATTCATGAGCCGCGTCGGGACCGCCGAAACAGTCTGAGGGATTTTCTTTAAGCGAATTTCGGAGTTTCTCGATATAATTGGGTGGTAAAATGCAATCAGAGTCGACGAAGATAAAGAAATCTCCGTCGGCTCTGACTATACCGTAATTACGGGCTATGCTTCGCCCTTCATTATCTTTGTAATAATATTTTACGCGAGCCTTGTCTTTATAAGCCTCGCATTGTTCCTCACATCTCACGGTTGAACCATCTTCCACAATGACAGTCTCAAATCCTTTGTCGGTCTGGGCGGCAAGACTTGCCAGCAGATCGGCAATTTCATCAGGACGGTTGTAGACCGGGACGATGATTGAAAAGAGGATGGGAACAGTTTGCGACATTTCAGCTTAAGCCTTTATTCTGCCTACGTATTCACCTGTGCGGGTGTCAACTTCGATAAGCTCACCTTCATTTACGAAGAGAGGCACGCGTACAGTCGCGCCTGTCTCTACAGTAGCGGGCTTGAGTGTGTTTGTTGCGGTGTCACCTTTGAGACCCGGCTCAGTGTAAGTGATCTTAAGCACGGTTTTTACCGGCATTTCTGCATAGAGCACTGTTTCTGTAGAAGCGTCGCTGACAACTTCCACAGTGTCTCCTTCCTTCATGAATGCTGCGCCAGTCACGAGCTCTTTATTGATAGGCACCTGTTCGAAAGTCTCATTGTTCATGAAGATATCATCGCCTCCATCAGCATAAAGATACTGGTAAGGACGACGCTCCACGCGTACGTCTTCAAGTTTTTCACCAATGTTGAAGCGGCGTTCAAGCACACGTCCGTCGACAACGTCTTTGAGCTTTGTGCGCATGAATGTATTTCCCTTGCCGGGTTTTACGTGAAGGAATTCCACAACGAAATAAAGACGGCCGTCCATGCGGATGCATGTGCCGTTTTTGATGTCTTGAGCGTTCATCATATGCTTAAAAGTGTTTTTGTTGATTCTTGTATGGAAAGGGATAAAAATAGCGTAAATCCCTTATTCGGGTGCAAAATTAATAAAAAAATAGAAAAAAAGAAAGAGAGAAAGGGTAGATAGATGGGGATAAACGATTGATGACCATAAAAAAATAGGCTGAAATTTGTTAAACTGAAAGATATTTCCTAATTTTGCACTCCGAAAATCAGAAATTAAACAATCAATATACAATGAAAAGAACATTCCAGCCTTCAAACCGTAGAAGGGTAAACAAACATGGCTTCCGTGAGAGAATGGCGACTAAAGACGGTCGCAAAGTTTTATCTCGTCGTCGCGCAAAAGGTCGCGCTTCACTTTCAGTGTCTGACCATATCGCTGGCAAGTAATCCGGAGACCCGGTTAGCAATGAACAATAGGCAATGAGTTCTGCTCATTGCCTGTTTTTTATGCTTATGGCACGTAAAATTCAACATTCAACATTCAACATTCAAAATTCTGCTATTGCAAAAAAAAGCCCCCGGAGTGTGAACTCAGGGGGCGGTCATCCCGGTCTATTAAGATATGATGAGCCCTTTAAATAGGACTATGAATGGCCGGGTGATAAATTGTTATCTGATCAGCCGTTGGTGACTCCCGTTATGTCTTCGGCGGTGTCGATTCCGAAGAGCCAGCAAAGGAGAATGATTATTAAAACTATTACTCCAAGCACCAACCAGATGCGGCTCCAGTTTTTGCCGCTTGATTCATGCCTTTCATTTCCTTTCATAATTTATCGGTCTTAATGATTAACCTGCGATACCTTCCATCAAGCCCATGCTGAAGAGCCAATAGAGAAGTATTGCAATCAATATGAGAACTCCAAGCCATAACCAGAGGCGGTTGATTTTACGGGTGTTTTCACGATGACGTTCGCGTCCTTGTGCTTTCAATGAATTGGCTATCATATCGGCATTGACCGATTCGTTATCTTTAATGTTTTTTTCCTTGCTGTCCATAACCTTTATTTTTAATGTTTGAAAATAAAACGTTATGACATATGAAGTGGTTCACAGAATATGATAAAATGTTACTTTTTGTTAATCATATGTTGTCTGTCTGTCGTCCCGAAGGATTTCAGAAAGGGATGTCTTGTTCTCCGGGACCGGGCATTATATCGGGCATAGGTCCTGAGGATAATGGCGAGCCTAATGAGAAAGGTGAGGGTGACGGTTCCGGTGCGTCGCTTGAGTTCATTCTCGACCCCAGTTTTACAGGGGCTTCAGAGAGGGTTTCCTGAAGCATGTTGTAGCCTTGTTCCCAATTTTCAAATTTAGCGTATTTTGACACGAATCGAAGTTTCACATCTCCTACGGCACCTGAACGATGTTTCGCAACGATCAATTGGGCGAGCCCCCGGATATCGTTTCCCTCAGCATCTTCAGAACTTTTTGTATAATATTCCGGACGATGAATAAAGCATACGATATCGGCATCCTGCTCTATGGCTCCTGATTCTCGGAGGTCGGACAGCACCGGGCGTTTGTCTTCGCGTGTCTCGGTGCTTCGGTTAAGCTGCGAAAGGGCGATTATTGGAATATTGAGCTCTTTTGCAAGAGCTTTTAAGGATCGCGAAATCGTGCTGACCTCCTGCTCGCGGCTTCCAAGCTTCATGCCTGTGGCATTCATAAGCTGAAGGTAGTCGATCATGATCATTCTTACACCTTTTTCCCTTACAAGCCGCCTGGCTTTTGTTCTCAATTCCGTGATCGATAGTCCCGGAGTTTCGTCAAGATATAGGGGTGCGCTGTAGACGGTGCGTATTCTGGAATTTAGACGATCCCATTCCTCCGGACTTAGTTGTCCGCTTTTAATTTTCTCACCTTCAAGATCAGCCACATTGCTTATGAGACGTTTCACGAGCTGAACGTTTGCCATCTCAAGTGTGAATATCGCGATCGGGATATTGTAGTCAACCGCCATGTTTTTAGCCATGGAAAGCACGAATGCGGTCTTACCCATGGCAGGTCGGGCGGCGATTATTATGAGGTCGGAATTCTGCCAGCCGGATGTCATCCTGTCGAGGTCGGTATATCCTGTCTGAAGTCCCGAAAGTCCACTCTCATTGTTTGCGGCAGCCTGAATCTGTTCAAGGGCGAGGTTGATGACTGGGTCGATCTGTGTCACCTCTCTCTTTAGTTGAGTCTGAGATATGTCGAATAGCTGACCCTCGGCTTCCTGAAGAAGATCGTCTACGTCGTTACTTTCGTCAAAAGCTTTTGTCTCAATTGTAGATGCATAGGTGATAAGCCTTCGTGCAAGGTATTTCTGGGCGATAATCCTGGCATGATATTCCACATTGGCTGCGGAGTAGACTCTTGCCGTGAGCTCAGTGATGTGTATTGCGCCGCCCACCTCTTCAAGCACGCCATCCTGACGCAACTGTTCAGTCACGGTCATCATGTCGATGGGACGCTGGTTGAATCCGAGGGTCGTGATTGCCTGAAAGATCTTTTGGTTTACCGGATCGTAGAAGCTGTCGGGCACGAGTATGTCGCACACATTCATATATGCATCCTTTTCAAGCATACATGCCCCGAGCACAACCTCTTCGAGGTCTGTGTCGCGGGGTGGTAATTTCCCTGTCGGGTCGGTAAGTTCCTGACGAAATTCCGGTTTCTTAGCCATGACGGAGTATAATTTTAAATTTTAAAACACCCTCGACCTTCAAAATAAAAAGAAGAGCCGCTATATTTTAACGCAACCCTTCCTCTTTGATTGTGGAATGATGAAAAAGTTTTCTATGAAGTTGATGTCAGGATGGGTATGCAGTCAGCACGATCAAAAGATATATTGCCACCAACATCGGCAACATAGAAGTGTATTTCAAGAGTTTATTCAGTTCGGAGCCTCTGCGGTTGCGGAGATAAGACGTGTAGACAAGATGGCATGTCAGATAGACCACCCAGCCTTGAGCCGGCAGAAGAGGCACTGTGGTAGTGGCTATAGCCATCAATGTGGCGGCAACCAATCCGTTGAGCAGGTAAACGTTTGCCATTGTTTTTCTGCCGAAAATAACAACCGTGGTCCTTTTCCCTACGGCTTTGTCGTCTTCATAGTCGCGGTAATTATTCACTACAAGAATGTTAGTGATCATCAGCCCCTCGGCAAACGCCACGCAGACAGTGACATAGTCAAGTCGGAACACTTGCGTCTGGACATACTCGGTAAATACTACCGGCACAAGCCCGAAAAATATGACCACGGCTATATCTCCAAGTCCATGGTGGGAAAGCGGGTAGGGTCCGGCGCTATAAGCCACGGCAAAAACAGCGATTGCCGCACCCACCGGAATCAGCCACCAACCTCCCCACAGAATAAGTGAACACCCTAACACTGCATCGAAGGCGAGCAGCAAATATGTGGCGCGTTTCATTGCGGCGGGGGAGATGTCTCCCTCTGTCACACCCCGGCGAAATCCCTCTCTTCCCTTTTTGTCAAGACCGTATTTGAAGTCGTAGTATTCATTGGCAAAATTGGAGGCTATCTGTGCTATTACCGCGAACACAAGACAGATTATCATGGGGGCGATTGCAAAGCCATGGTGATATGTGGCGCAGGCTGTTCCCGCCAACACTCCCGCCACGCTCGCGGGAAGCGTGCGCAATCTAATCGCTTCAATCCAGGGGGTCATGCTGTTTATTGTTTTGATTCTAAAAACTTGACAATCCCTTCGGCAACATCAAAAAGTCTTTCGTTGCTGATAAGTCCGTCAATGAGATTTTTGGGAATTGAAGAGAATCCGAATTTGAGTCCCAATAGCGCTGCTGCAGAGGCTGCGTTTGTATCTGCGTCTCCACCTTGTTTAATTACTGTGTTAAGACCTTCTTCAAATGATTTGCAGTGCCACACGCACCAAAGGGATGCACCGAGAGCTTTGCGCACAAACCAGTAAGTGTCGTGGTCATCGAGGTGGAAATCTTCAATAGTGCCGAATCGGGCTGTTTCAATATATCTTGCCACGTCTTCATTGCTTTGTCTGGCAATAGAGATCATTTCTTCATATGTTGCCTGTCGGTTATTCCAAAATAGGGAGCTGGTCATGGTGGCTATCACTTCGCATGATGCAATTGTGCGCCCTCTCGGATGCGTGAGCCTGCATAGAGCGGAGGCGGTTTCAACAGGGTTGTTTGAAAGGAATGAGAAAATAGCTCTCCCAAGACACTCACTTGAATTTTCAAAAGTGCCAAGCTTGTCCCAAGCTTCCTGCGTGGATTCAAAAGGATGGTTCGCGAAATCGTCTTGTTTGAGCACAAGACGAAGATTCATTGTCAGGTCAATGGGATTACTGTCATACCATTTTTTCAGATTTTTAGCAATGTCGATATAATCGAATTTTCCGCAGCGTAGGAAACTTTCGAGCATGATCAGCACCATTTCAGTGTCGTTTGTCCATTCGCCACGTTTCCATTGGGAGCGATGTGCGTCTCTTACGATCTGAGAATAGTTTTTCAGACCGGTGGGATAGCGGCGTTTCACTTCCATGGCGGTCATGAATTCAGTGCCGAGCCCGAGGGCATCTCCGACAGCATATCCGAAGATGGCACCATAAATTTTTTCTTTGATAGATAAGTCCATAAGTTTAGGTAAATGATAATAGTGTAAATTTAAAAAGCCGTTGACATCGATACCGGTATCAGATACCATAGTCAACATCTGCTTTGAAAGAAAAAAGATTTATGTATCACCACAAAGGTAGTGAAATATTTGAAAAAAGAAAAATATTTGGTTAAAAATCACATTAAAAAGTTAAAACATTCCCTAAGCAACCGGTATCCTGTCAATTACGGGGATTCTTACCTTCTTTTTCTCTTCTTTTTGAAAAATGAAGTCATCAGGCTTGCCGCTTCATCAGCAAGCACTCCTTTTGAGATTATTGTAGAAGGATGAAGGGGGGAAATGCCGTCATTGCAAAATCGAGAGAATCCACGTTTGGGATCAGATGCCCCATATACGATTCTGCCGATCTGACTCCAGCCGAGAGCCCCGGCACACATGGGGCATGGCTCAACGGTCACATAAAGTGTACATTGAGGCAAATATTTTCCTCCCAAAGCATTGGCGGCGGCAGTGATCGCCATCATTTCGGCATGTGCAGTGACGTCGTTGAGTGTCTCGGTCAGGTTGTGGGTGCGGGCTATAATACGGTCGCCCACCACAATAATGGCACCGACAGGCACTTCGTCATGTCGTGCAGCCTCTGCAGCCTCAAGAAGTGCCTGTCTCATATAATATTCATCACGGGGATCTAATATCCCTTCAGTATTCTGCATTTGAATTGCGGATTTTATCGGCTACTTTTTCCATTAGCCACAGCGGGGTGGAGGTGGCGCCGCAGATACCTACGGTGTCAGCACCTGATGTCCAGGAACCGTCAAGTTCAGATTCGTCTGAAATAAGATATGTACGCGGGTTCACTTCACGGCATTTTTCGAACAAGACCTTTCCGTTAGAACTTTTAGCTCCGCTTACGAAAATCACTACTTCATGGTTGCGAGCGAATTCGCGCATCTTTTCCATCCGGTTCGCCACTTGCCGGCAGATGGTGTCGAAATATTCGAACTTACCCGATTTTTTTCTCTTTTTAATCTCTTCCACAACCTGGCGAAACCCTTCAAGCGACTTAGTGGTCTGAGAATAAAGCATTATATCGCGGTCAAGGTCAAGCGAAGATATTCCTTCAAGGTCTTGAATCACCACAGCCTCGCCGTTTGTTTGGCCTACAAGACCATTCACTTCGGCATGCCCGTTTTTCCCGTAAATCACGATGAGTGGTTTGTGTCCTCCGCATTTCTCTGCCTGTACTCCATCGTCGTAAGCTTTTTTGATGCGGCGTTGGAGTTGAAGCACCACCGGGCAGGTTGCATCGATGATGTCGATATTGTTTTTGGAGGCTGTCTCGTATGTTTGCGGCGGTTCTCCGTGCGCACGCAGAAGAACTTTCACATTTTTAAGATCTCCGAGATCTTGGTGTGTGATAGTCACAAGACCCTTGCCGCACAAGCGTTCCACTTCACCGGCGTTATGCACGATATCTCCCAGACAATAAAGTTGCCCGGATTTGTTTAGTTCCTCTTCTGCTTTTCTGATTGCCGTAACCACTCCAAAACAGAATCCTGAATTACTGTCGATCTCTACAACCATATTTTTTTAATCTAAACTCGAATCCCTCATCCAACCTGTTCCTGAAACTTCTCAAGCAACCAATCCATCTGTTCTGAGGGGGTCATGTCGCCGTTGTCAAGTTCGATGGCGTCAGAAGCCTTGCGGAGCGGCGACACTTCGCGAGTGGTGTCAATCCTGTCTCTTTCCACCACATTTTTATAGACTTCATCATATTCTACATCCTCCCCTTTTTCAAGCAATTCTTTATAACGCCGGCGGGCACGTTCTTCCGGGCTTGCACATACGAACACTTTCAGTTCGGCATCAGGGAATACAGTGGTCCCTATGTCTCTGCCGTCCATTATAATCCCCTTGTGGATACCAAATTCCTGTTGTAGGGCAGTGAGGCGTTGACGCACTTCAGGAATGACAGCCACAGGACTTACCATGTTGCTGACTTCCATGTCTCTGATAAATTTTTCTACGTCTTCTCCGTTTAGGAGAGTATGCTGGATACCGTCAGCGCCTGCTGCCTGAAATGAAATGTGGATATCGGGCAATGCGGCTATAAGTTCTTCAGTCTTGACTTTTTTTTCTGGAGTGACCATGTCGTGCCTGATTGCGTAAAGTGTCACGGCACGATACATGGCTCCGGAATCAACATAGACGTATCCCACCCTTTTTGCAAGTTCTCTTGCCATTGTGCTCTTCCCAGACGAAGAATATCCGTCGATCGCCACAATTATTTTTTTTGCATCGTCAATTCCTTTCATAAATATTTTTGAGTTTTGAGTTTTGAGTTTTGAGTTTTGAGTTGTGAGATATTTGTTAATACTCACAACTCACAACACACAACTCATAACTCAATAAGTATTCAGCTTTGCAAGATATTTCCCGATTATATCGAATTCAAGATTTACACGGGTACCCTTTTCGATTTTGTGGAAATTGGTGTTGTCGTGGGTGTAGGGGATGATTGCCACTCGGAAAGAATCTTTCTCCGAATCGCATACAGTCAGACTGACTCCGTTGACTGTCACGGATCCTTTCTCTACTGTGACATAACCTTTCTTTGCCATTTCGCGGTCTACATCATATTTAAAGGAGTAATACCAGCTTCCGTCTGCTGTTTCCACTCCTTGGCAGATTGCAGTAGTGTCGACATGACCTTGCACGATATGTCCGTCGAGACGGCCGTCAATTTTCATAGATCTTTCTACATTTACAAGGTCACCAACTTTCAGGTCTCCGAGATTTGATCGTTCAAGAGTCTCTTTGATAGCGGTCACTGTATAAGTGCCGTCGCCGGGAAGTGACACTACAGTAAGACAAACGCCATTGTGTGCGATGCTTTGGTCAATGCGTAGCTCATCGGCGAAGGGACACCGGAGCGTTATATGAAGGTTCCCCTCGTCGTGTTTGAGGGCACATACTTCTATTGCGGCTTCAACTATTCCAGAAAACATGTTTTTTGAATTTTCAATTTTGAATTTTGAATCAAGAGTTGAGAGTTTATTGTTTATAGTTTAAGAATAATCTGATATCACACAACATAAAACTAAGAACTCTAAATTCTAAACTCTAAACTATAAACCAATTTGACACCACAAAATTACTCATATTTTTCTTAGTTAACAAAATTTATAGTGCCACCATGCCTGTTGAGACGTTAAAAATGATTATATTTGAAGTCAAAAATAAAAAACGACATTTTTATACTAATAAGCTTCTTTTATGAATAGACTCAAATTACCGAAAATAGCAGGGTCCGGCGATATTCCGTTGCTTCCTGATGCGGGTCAATTAACAATAATTGGCGGCAGTGGGGCTGGTAAGACAAAATTCATGGAAGAGCTTATGCGTCTTAATGAGGAACGTTCTTATTGTCTGTCGGCGCTCAGTGCGCCTTTCCCTGAAAGGGAAGAGTCTGACCGTCCCGGAAGTATAGATGTCCTTTTTAGAGAGGCTGTCGCCAATCGTCCTTACATGCGCATTGATGCTGTGTGTGAGCTTGACAAGCTTGCATATATGATTCTGATGGATGAGTTTGAATATCTACTTTCTGTAAAGAAGGAAAAGATGATCAATGGCTCGCCTTTGAAGTTCAAACCAACGCGGCTTGACAAGATTGTGATGCTTTGGGAACGAATTTTTCCCGGCAATAAAATTGTAAGGAGCGGTGGAAGCATGATGTTTACCACCAATTCCGGTCCTGATATGATTTCGGCTAAGAAGCTTAGCCGTAGCGAACAGACGGTGCTTTACTATGCGGCAGCCGTATTGTATGCAATGCCGGGAGCTGTCATTTTTATTGACTCCCCGTCATTGTTTCTTCATCCTACTGTGCTCGCAAATCTTTGGAATTCAATAGAGGAATTGCGTCCTGATTGCACTTTTGTCTATGATTCCGTGGATGTGGAATTTGTCAATTCGCGCACACACAATGTGTGTATATGGGTGAAGAGTTATGATGTCGGATCTCATGCATGGGACTATGAGATAATCCTTCCGGGAAATATTAAGGATGAATTGTTTGTAGATCTCATTGGCACGCGGAAACCTGTTTTGTTCATAGAAGGGGATGCTCGCCACAGCATAGATGCGAAACTCTACACATTGGTGTTTACGGATTGTACGGTAAGACCGCTTGGTTCGTGTGACAAGGTCATAGAGTCTACGCGAACATTCAACGATCTGAAAAATATGCATCATCTTGAAAGTAGAGGAATTGTTGACCGTGACCGGCGCACAGATCCGGAAGTGGATTATCTGCGACGGAAATCGGTGATGGTGCCGGATGTTGCGGAAGTAGAGAATTTGTTTCTCTTAGAAGGAGTGATCCGGGCAATGGCTCGCAGAAGAGGCAAAAATCCTGATAAAGTTTTCAATCATGTGGCGCGTGCCGTAGAGGATGAATTCCGTCGACGGTTTGACGAACAAGCCCTTCAGCATGTGCGACATAGGGTGAAAAGGGAAGTCGAATGTAAGATTGATGCCCGTTTCTCTTGTATCACGGCTATGGAGACACATCTCAGAAGTCTTGTCAACATGCTTCGTCCGCGAGATCAATACAATGAGCTCAGGGCAGAGTTCAAGGGATTTCTTGAAAGCCATAATTATTCCGGAATATTAAAGGTTTTCAACCATAAGCCGATGCTTGGCGACTGTGGGGTGGCTCGTTTGCTTGGCTATAAAAGTAAGGATGAATATGTGGCAGGAGTGATCGCCACGCTTAAAGAAGGGGGCGTATCGGCAGATACAATCCGGGAATCTATAAAATATTGTTTTAGATTGGATGAGCCGATACCTGAGAAAAAGAAGTTGTCTAATGTTCCGCAAATGACCCCAAAAAATCATGCGAAACCTGTGTCTCCCCGCAATCCTAAGTCACCGAATAACAAAAAGCATCGTAAAAACGTTAAATAATTAATGGTCTATGTTTCTTGGTCTAATTAGCGACTGACAATTAGTAATTAGTAACTGATTCTTTCAAATTGTTAATTACTAATTATGTTATTGTTTATGGTATATGGTTTAAGAATAATCAGATACCAAACAACATGCTGCCAACAGCGTAAAAACATAGAACACCTAACTCGCGACTCACGACAAATATTAAACATATAATCCAAAAAGATATAAATGAAAAAGAAATTAGCAATTCTTAGAAACGATCCGTGGCTCGAGCCTTATGCTCCGGCGATAGAAGGCCGCCACGAAGACGTGGAAAGAAAACTTGAAGAACTTACCGCAGCCGACGGTTCTCTTTCAGACTTCGCCAATGCATATAAATATTACGGTCTTCACCGTTTGAATGAAGGGGGATGGATATTTCGTGAACATGCCCCCAATGCAACTGCAATTTGGCTGATTGGAACATTCTCTGACTGGAAAACAACTGATGAATATCGTCTCAACCGCATTGAAAACGGTGATTGGGAAATCCATCTCCCTGAGGATACGATGCATGAGGGCGATCTTTATAAGATGCTTGTAACATGGGACGGTGGTCAGGGTGAACGTATCCCGGCTTATGCCACACGGGTGGTTCAGGATCCCGATACGAAGATATTTTCGGCTGAGGTTTATGAGCCGAAGACCCCTTATAAATTTAAGGTTAAAAATTTCAAGCCAGATGTAAAACCTCTCCTTATATATGAATGCCATATCGGAATGGCTCAAGAAAAAGAAGGGGTTGGTACATACGATGAGTTCCGGGAAAAAACTCTTCCCCGTATCGTAGCCGACGGCTATAATGCCATTCAGATCATGGCTATCCAGGAGCATCCTTATTATGGATCATTTGGCTACCACGTGAGCAGCTTTTATGCCCCCAGTTCCAGATTCGGCACTCCAGACGATCTCAAGCGTCTTATTGACGAGGCTCATAAACTCGGTATAGCCGTGATTATGGACATAGTTCACTCTCATGCCGTGAAGAATGAGGTGGAAGGTCTGGGAAGACTCGATGGTTCTTATGATCTCTATTTTTATGGAGACGGACGCCGCGAACATCCTGCATGGGATTCGCTGCTGTTTGATTATGGAAAGAACTCGGTGCTTCATTTCCTTCTTTCCAATTGTAAATATTGGCTTGAAGAATTCAAGTTTGATGGTTTCCGTTTCGACGGTGTCACTTCAATGCTTTATTATGATCATGGTTTAGGAAAGGCGTTTGGGTCTTATGCTGACTACTACGATGGTAATCAGGATACTAATGCCCTCACATATCTCACTCTTGCCAATCTGCTGATCCATGAGGTAAACCCTAAGGCTGTCACCATTGCTGAGGAGATGAGCGGTATGCCTGGTCTCGCAGTCAAGTTTGAAGATGGAGGTATCGGCTTCGATTATCGTATGGCTATGGGTGTGCCCGACTATTGGATCAAGATGATAAAGGAGAAGAAAGATGAGGATTGGCATCCAACTTCTATTTTCTGGGAGCTCACCAACCGTCGGGCTGACGAGAAGACTATTTCTTATTGTGAAAGCCATGATCAGGCTTTAGTAGGCGATAAGACTATAATTTTCCGATTGATAGACAAGGAGATGTATTGGCATATGATGGTCAATGACGATAACTTTACTGTAGAACGCGGAATGGCGCTCCACAAGATGATTCGCCTTGTCACTCTCGCCACAATCAACGGTGGCTATCTAAATTTCATGGGCAATGAGTTCGGACATCCGGAATGGATAGACTTTCCGCGTGAAGGGAACGGCTGGAGCTACAAATATGCACGCCGTCAGTGGGATCTTGTCGACAGGGAGGAGCTTAAATATAAATTCCTCAATGCTTTCGACAATGCAATGATAGAAACTGTTTCAGGGGTCTATAACTTTCAGGCTCTTCCGGTTGAAAAACTTTGGGAGAAGGATGATGACCAGATTCTCGCATTCCGTAGAGGTGACTTGATTTTTGTATTCAATTGGAATCCGACTTCAAGTTTCACAGATTATGGATTTCTTGCACCGGCTGGTGAGTATGAGGTGGTGCTCGATAGTGACTCTGATAAATTTGGAGGTCATGACCTGCTTGACGACAGCGTCCATCACTTCACTATGCCTGATCCTCTTTATTCCCCTGCTGGAAAGGGCTGGCTGAAGCTTTATCTCCCGGCAAGGACTGCTCAGGTGCTCCGCATGGTTAAACCTTTGCCGAAAAAACGTGTCAAGAAAGAAGAGGCGCAAACGGAAAAGGCTGCTGCAGTAAAAAAGACGGCTGTCAAGAAAACTGCTGAAAAAAAGACGGTAGAAAAGAAAACCGTTGTGAAAAAAGCTGCAGAAAAGAAACCTGCGGTTAAAAAGGCGGCGACTAAGACAGTCGCTGAGAAGTCTGAATCCAAGACTGCCAAAAAAGTTTCGAAGACAACAAAAAAGAAATGATGAAAGGATTAAAACTAATATTTGTGTCGGTGGCGCTCTTTATGGGTGCCACCGCTTTTGCTCAGACCCCTACGGGCAAGAGCGGAATCGGTTCTACAATAGGCAATATGCTTCAAGGTATATTCACAAAGTCGGATATTGAGGTGTCGGATCTTATTGGCGAATATGAATCGACAGGACCGGCTGTAGCTTTCAAGAGTGATAATTTTCTTAAGAAAGCAGGTGGCGTTGCCGGAGCCACCGCACTTGAAACCAAACTGAAGCCATATTATGAGCAATATGGTCTTATCGGTATGCCGTTTATGGTTGACAAGGATGGTAATTTCACCCTTAAGGTAAAGAGAATAAGTATAAAGGGAGTGCTTGAGAAAAATGATGGCGATGGCACGTTTGCCTTCAACATCATGGTTGCCGGTATGCGTCTCGGTCGTTTCACGGCTTACATTGAGAAATCCGGTAAAGATCTTAACCTCATGTTTGATGCTACCAAGCTTAAGGAATTGCTAACAACTATTGGTAATCTTACCGGCACAGGAATGACAAAGACTTTGGCAAAGATTCTTGAGAGTTATGATGGAGCCTGCATCGGCTTCGATATGAAATATACAGGTGGCAGTGAGGCAAATGGCACTATAAATCCTGCCGACAGCACCCCTTCTAAGTCAACAGGACTGGACGGTCTTCTCGATCTCTTGAAAAGACGTTCTTAAAAACTTTACGCTTGCTAAAGTTGAGGGTTAGAGAGAATGCTCGGTTTTTAGACACACATCCGTTTTAACTACAACAGGCAAATTGCAAATCTATCTTTCGCTTGGGAAAATTAGATTTGCAATTTGTCATTTTGAGGATGATGATTGAAAAATTTTGTGTATTTATGACATTTGTTTGAAAATTCATTGTAACTTTGTGCGATGAATCGCGCAAAGCAATATTCCATATTGACAATTTTCATGCTTTTTCAGTTTGTTTTTAGTGCTGTTGCGCAAAAACATTCTGTTGAAGTCTCTGATACTGTCCCGTTGGAAGAATTCAAGCGCGACATCGAGTCAGTTGTATTCGTGCCGAAAGGGCAATGGATCACCGGATTGTCTGTGTCCTATGCCACGTCCACACAAAGCAAATACCAGTTCCTTATTTTTGAAGGTATTTCAGGCGATACATATAGCTTCAAGATTTCGCCTATGGTACTATATACGGTTGCACCTGATCTCGCCGTGGGGGGCAGGTTTTCATACGCCCGCTCTCTCACAAAACTTAAAAATGCAGATATTGTTCTCGATTCCGAGACAAGTTATAATGTAGACCATCTTTACAGGCTTGCGCATAATTATTACGGCACGGTGATGATGCGTAATTATTTTTCTATAGGAAAATCAAAACGTTTCGGTTTTTTCAATGAACTTCAACTACAGTTGGGAGGAGGTCAATCAAGGATCACGACAGGAGTCGGCACGGATCTTACCGGAACATACGAGCGTAATTTGTCGTTTGATGTGGGACTGGCTCCAGGGCTTTGTATATTCCTCAACAACTATTCCGCTCTCGAGGTGAATATAGGTGTACTCGGTTTCAGCTATACGGCAACCAAGGCTGTAAAAGATCAGATTTATGTGTCGCACCGAAATTCCCAGTCGGCTAATTTCCGTATTAACTTGTTTTCCATCCAGTTTGGAGCAGCGTTTTATTTATGACGGTTATGAAAAGAATCATCTCCATATTGTTTCTCTTTGTGGCTGTCGCTATGGCGTCTGTCAGAAGTTATGCCTCACCGCAGGTAGTCAACACGCAGACTATCTTGCGGACGGATACGGTCACACGCACCGATACAATAATGACTAAGGAAGTTATCCGTCGTTACGACGTGATTCAACGCGTGGAAGAACTGTTGCGTGTTGATACTATCCTTATATCAAACGGGCAACCTATTTTAAAAAGGGGGATGGATCTTCCCTCGTCGTTTTCCCCCGGAGGCGATGGGCTGGTCAAAGTTGCCGGCGATTCGGCAAGTCTTGTTATAAGGGATTCAATAAATGCAGTGGTCAATATGCCGGTTCTTCCTAAAAAGGAGGGGGGTGACTATGTATGGGTGCCTGATTCTTTGTTGAAATCAGTCGACGACCTCCTTTCCGGCAATTCGTTGATAGTAAAGAATGATTCGGAATATGACGAAAGGGAATTGGTCATATTCAGGGGCGATACAATCCCGATGATGTTGCGTGACCGTAACTTTGGACGGTTCGACCGCGGATTGTTCAATTACCTGTTCATTCCCAAAGGGATGTGGCAGATCGGGATTACGGCGTCATACGGAAAATTTGATACGGAAGATCTTGAGGTGCTCGACCTTCTTTCAGACATAGATCTTTCAGGGAGCGCACTTTCAATCCAACCATATTTCTCTTATTTCATACGCAACAACATGTCGGTGGGTATGCGTCTTGCCTATACCACCGGTAAAGCTAACATAGATTCGTTTCAGGTTGATATCGATGAGGATATGAATTTCAACCTGAAAGACATAATGTATAGGGGCGAAACCTATTCTGCAGCCCTGACATTCAATCAATATTTCGGAATTGCACGCCGTGGACGTTTCGGAGTGTTCAACGAGGTGGAACTTGCCTTCGGGTCAGGCAATTCTGATTTCCGTCGTCCTTACAACGGAGTGCCTAAGGTGACGCACACCATGACGACTCAGGCGTCACTCAATTTTTCACCGGGTCTATGTGTCTTCATTATGGAGCAGGTATCTTTCAACGTGTCGTTCGGTGTGTTCGGATTCTGCCTGAGGAACGAAAAACAGACGGTAGACGGGGTAGACATGGGCAGCCGTTTCACTTCCCGGGCGAATTTCAGATTTAATATTTTCAATATCAATTTCGGTATCGCCGTCAATATTTAGTTCGTTTAGAGTTTAGGGTTTAGAGTATAGTGTTGAGAGATGAGAGTTTAGAGCTTAGTTTAGGCTGACAGTTATATTACATCAGATTATTCTTAAACTATAAACCCTAAACTCTAAAATAAAGAACCATTTTGGTCATATTGGGATATTCTTTATTAATATTCAAACATATTTCATTGTTTTTCACGATTGTTTTGTAATTTTGTCTGGACAATTATGTCATATTGATAGACCGGAATATTATGGGAATACCTTGATGTTCCCGTGAAAGTATATAATTCAAATGACGATTCCCTGCATACGGAATCTGACTAAATAAAAACATATCATCATGAAATTGTTGCAAAAGAGTATGCTTTTAGGTGCCGCTGCGGTGCTGTCGACCTCTTGCAGTCAGGATGCTCCATGGGGTGTCGGAAACGGTGAAGGCGAGATTCATCTTCATCTTTCCGCTGATCGGGATGTCACTGCCGCCGTGCCTTCCGTGCGTGCTGTCTTTACAGATATTGTAGCTCCTCCTGTAGCCGAATTTCAGGTAAAGGTTTCAAAAATAGACGGCTCATATTCCGAGTCTTTCTCCACGGTGGCTGATTTTGTAAAGAAAGGAAGCTTCCCTGCAGGGTCATATCAGATTGAGGCTTGGTATGGGGAACCTGATTGCCAAGGCTTTGTTAAGGCAGACGAAGAGGATTATGCGCATGCCTATTACTATGGCAAGTCTTCAAATATTACAGTGCTGGAGGGACAGTCTACAGAAGTGCAGTTGAATGCGGCACTTGGAAATGCGATTGTGGTGATTGAATATACTGATGCGTTTAAAAATTATTTCACCGATTGGACTACCACTGTTCAGACCACAGGGTCTTCCCCTGTGGAATTCGGATCTGATGAGGGGTTGAGTTACGTGATACCCGGAGACGTGAATGTCATTATCTCGGCGGAACTTCCCAATGGTAAGACCATCTCCCTTAATCCCGGAAGTTTCGAGGTGAAGGCGCAACACATGTATAAGATGCGCTACAACATCTATAACGGTGAGGTGGGGAAGGCGGATCGTCTGGAGATCTCCTTCGATGACAGTCTTGAAACTGATCCTATTCTGATCGACCTTACGGATGAACTTGAAAATACCTCGGCTCCAGTGGTGACTCCGGAAGGGTTTACCAATGAACAGAATTTTGTCATACAGAGAGGTACAACTTTTAATGGAGAGATAAAATTTAATGTTTCGGCTCCAGGCAAGATCGCTTCGGCGATACTCACTATAGAATCGGATTCGTACACCCCGTCGTTCCTTACCAATGGAGCGATTGATCTCTGTGCTGCCACGGAAGCACAGAAGACTGAAATGGAGAATGCCGGTATCAAGGCGATCGGTTTCTTCAAGAATCCCGACAAGATGGGGCAGGTGGATCTTACTGAAATGTGCAAGAAACTTCCTGAGGGTAAGCATAGGATACTGTTTCAGGTGAAAGATTCTTATACACAAGTTAACGATCCCGTTTCTGTAGGACTATCATGCATACCTGTAGATATGAGTATGACTTCGGCTCCTGCTCCGTTTGGAGAGGGGTATGCGGATATCACCGTCAGCTACAACGGTCCCGATCCTACGGCTCCGGGAAGCAATCCGTTCACTTTCCGTTCTCAAGGCAACAGCAGTTATGTTGATTCTGAAATCATATCGATTACTAAGAAAGAATCTACAAAGGCGTTCGAATCATACGATTATGTTTATAGGATAACGGTGCCGGATGTGGACCGGGATGTGTTTACTGTCAGGGCATATTTCGGGGATATCACTCCCGCAGGTCCCGATATGACAACAGATGTGCCGTTTGAATATCCTGATTATCAGGTGCAGCTCGACCCTATGACCCAGAAATTGCGTATTAATGTGGTTCATGATGATCCGAAGAAGAAAACATTGTTCTTCCACAAGTTGAAAGTGTTTATAAACGGCAAGAGACTTGAAGAGAGTAATAAAGATTTTTCCCGAGATGAACCGACGGGATGGATCGCTGTCTACGATTTGCAACCGTCTACGCAATATCGTGTTCAGACAACATTGCAGTCATCAGAGAATCCCACAAAATTCGGCAGTGACGACAATATCACCACCTCACCGGCGACACCTGTTCCGAATGGCGATTTTTCCGAAACAGCACAAACAATCAACAAGAAGCTTAGAGTTGGAGGTGAATGGAAGGCCACTCTTTTTGCAACACATCATACAGATTGCCTCATACAGTATTCTGAACCCACTGGTGGATGGGCATCAATAAATAAGAAAACATTTTATGAAAATGCGAATCCTCAGAATACTTGGTTTATGGTTGCCTCTACTTTCAAAGAGGGAAATAATGTGGTGATAAGAACGGTTGGTTATAACCATAAAGGAGTAGTCCCTTCTACTTCAGGAGGAGCTGCAAGTACAAAATATTATAATCCTAATGCCCCTGCGTATAACTCTTTTACTCGCTGTTCCGGAGAGCTTTTTTTAGGGACATACAATTTTGACGGGACTGAAACAAGGTCTGATGGCGTTGCATTTGATGCTCGCCCCACTTCCCTGACATTTAAATATAAATATGAACCTCAACAGGCATCTTCAAGAGCATCAGCTGAAATCATTATATATGCTGAGGATGGGACGACTGTATTGAACCGAAGGAAAGTATATCTTTATGATACACCCACTATGACAGATTATAAGATAGTGCTTTACCGTTATCGCCAGTTCGGAGTTCATGCCGGAAAATTGTGTATAAAATTCCTCTCTTCGGATCTTGAGGAAGGAGCTGAGATAGAGACTAAGTATCCTACAGGAGATGCCCTTGATGAAGGCAAGGGACTTAATAGTGATGATATCGCAACAAATTCAGCTCACGCGCTGTGTGTCGGTTCAGTCCTGACGATTTCTGATTTGAAGTTTAATTATGGGGAGAAACAGAATGAATGATATGAAAAAGATAAAATATACATATTTGATATTGGCTCTCGCGGCGGGATTAGCTTCCTGATCTAAGGAAGCACCTTTCTCGGAAGAGAAGCTTGATGGCGAAGGACGCCTTCTGACTTCTGCAATTGATGTGGAATTAAAAACGGAGGAGAACTTGGTGCGTGCCGCATATACTGAGCCGGATGTGAATGATTTTACAGTGGAGTTCTTGAGTACCGGAGATCTTGATACTCCGGTGAAAAGTTTCCGTTATGGAGAGATGCCGGAAGTGGTTACTCTTCCGGTTGGTGACTATGTCGCAAGGGCTTATTTCGGAGGTCAATATGGAGCGGAGGGTTCCACTGCGGCATTCTCGGCCCCCTATTATGAAGGAAAGTCAGTACAGTTCTCAATAGAGGAGAATAAGATAACAGACAACATCGGTACGGTGGAATGTAGCCTTGCCAATGTGAAGGTTACTATTCTGTTTGATGAGAACCTTGTCAAGGTTATGGGTGATGACTCTAAGGTAACTGTCAAGGTTGGGGAGAAAGGTTCTCTTTCATTTACCAAAAACACGGATGAAAGTGGCTATTTCCATTATGATGAGGGTAGCAATACTATCGCAGCCGAATTTTCCGGAATTGTCGATGGTGACGAAACAAAAGAGTCCAAATCTTATAACAATGTGCAGCCTGGAAATCATTACCGCATAACATTCAAGCTTCACTCAATCGACCCGAACGAACCTGGCGAGATAAATCCCGGAGCGGAAGGGGAGGAGATAAAGATTGATGCCACCGTGCAGCTTGAAGACCTTACCGGGGAAGGAATAAATGTCGGAGAGCCATCAGATGAAGACATCTACATGGAAGACGACCGTTATCCGAATGAAGATGATCCCGAACCCGGACCCGACGATCCCGGATCTGATGATCCCGTCAATCCCGGAGCAGGGCCTGAAATTACTGCTCAAGGTGCAACTTTGGGAGTTAATAATTATGTAAAAGATATGACCGAATGTATCCTTAAGGTCAAAAGTGAAACCGGTATAAAGAGTTTTACAGTTGTTATAGATTCCAATACATTGACGCCTGAAGAACTTGAAGGTGTTGGTTTGACAAGTAATCTGGATCTTGTTAGTCCAGGTGATTTTACGCAACAACTTCAGAATCTGGGATTTTTGACAGGAGGGAAAACGACTTTGCTAAATGAAACAGATTTAACTTTGGACATCTCACAGTTCCTTGATCTGCTTCAAATGCTTGGAGGTGGAACACATAAATTCATTTTAAAAATAGGAGATGATAATGGCGTTACTGAAAAGACGCTTACACTCATTACTGAATAAATAAGACGGCAGTTATGAAAAAGATTTTAAATAAACTTATCGTTTCCACTGCCGTGCTGACAGCCGGACTGTTGTTGCATTCGTGCAAATCTGAAGCTCCTTTCGCTGATGAGGGTGAGGGTCTGCTTCGCCTGAGTGTGGAGGTTGATTCCAGATTGACACGTGCCGTGGAGGGTGAAAACGATCTGAAAGCGAATGCGAGGATATACATCAGCAATGAGAAAGGTGTGCTCAACAAGTTTATAGGCACCCAAAGTATCCCTTCGGAAGGTATTCCTCTTCGTTATGGCAGTTATGTGGCTGAGGCAATGGCTGGAGATTCCGTGAGTGCGTCCTTTACAAAGAAATATTTCAAGGGTGCTTCGGATTTTTATATCGGTTCAAATGCCACCACCGCACAGGTGAGTATCAATTGCAAGATTGCAAATGTCGTTGCCTCAATTGATGAAGGCACTATCGATACGAGTTTTATGGACGACCTGAAGGTCGTAATCGGTAATTCCCGTGGTGAACTTACGTATTCTGCCGACAATATCATGAATTATGGATATTTCATGATGCCCAAAGGCGACACATCGCTAAAATATACGGTTTCAGGTGTGAACGGCAGAGGAAATCCATTTACCAAAGAGGGGGTCATCGAGAATGTGCAGCCTGCTCATAATTATCGCCTGTCGTTTGAATATAATTCCGGGGGTGATAACGAGGGTGGTGCTTTCCTGACAATAACTGTTAAAGAGGAAAATCTTTATGAGGATGTGGTTACAATAGTCGGTAAACCGGCATTTTCATGGAGTGACAACAATCCTGCTGTCAATTCTCAAATTGTAGGGACAGCCGGACAATTCGAGACAGATAGGACTCTTAGGGCGTATGCTTACAATGGTTTCAGTTCCCTGACACTGACTACTGCTGACCCTGGTATAAGTAGCATTCTTGGAGATTCAGAATTTGAGTTGTATGATATCACAGAGATCGGGAAAACAGAATTGGAAACAAAGGGAGTTAAAGTTCAGCAAGGTGATGTTAAAGATAATATTCACAAATTCTTTATTACTTTTTCCGCAGCGTTCCTCAATTCTCTTCCTACACGCGATACCGAGTATGTACTTACCGTGACAGCGGTTGATAAAAACAAGAAGACCGGCTCTGTGAATGTAAGGATTGCTAATACAGAAGCGGCTATAGTGTATGAAGACCCGATTATAATCCAAATTGAGGATTTTGAAAAGGATCTTACAGCAGTGAGTGCAAAATCTGTGAGCGTACCTGTGACAATCACCAATGATAATGTAGAAAATCCCAAACTCCAATATCGTGCGCAAGGGGAGTCTGCGTGGCTGTCAGTAGATATCAATGCCACAAGATCAATAGATACGGTCATAAAGATTACAGGACTAAATCCTTCGACAGTCTATGAATATCGTGTTGTTGCAGGATCCGAAACTGATGGCATATTTGAGTTTGAATCAGAAATCGCGACTGTAACGACAGAGTCTCAATTTATAATTCCAAATGCATCGATGGAAGATTGGTCGGAATATGGATCTTCAATTGTTTTTCCCGGATCCGGGTCTGAAAGAACGTTCTGGGACTCTGGTAATGAAGGGGCAAAAAAAGCGAGCGATATATTGACATCCTCATCTTCCGATTACCATCATAACGGAAATATGTCGGCAAGACTGGAGTCTAAATTTGCATCAGTTTTTGGAATTGGGAAATTTGCAGCCGGCAATCTTTTTGTGGGCTCTTATGTTAAAACAGATGGTACAGATGGCGTTTTAGAGTTTGGAAGACAATATGATGGCTCTCATCCGTCGGCATTATCGGTATGGGTAAACTATAGACCGGCATCGGTTTCTGATAGGAAAACGGATAATCTTACCGGTAAAGATTATGATATAGGTCAAATTTATGTCGCATTATCTACTGAACCGGTAGAGATTAGAACTAAATCAAGCAACCAGAAATTATTTAATCCACAAGAAAGCTGTATTCTTGCTTATGGAGAATATACATTTGATTCTTCTTATGGAGATGATGGAGGTCTTAAAGAATTGAAAATTCCTATACAATATTATGAGCGAGCAAAATCTCAGAAGCCATTATATCTGATTATAGTATGCTCAGCATCTAAGTTTGGAGATTATTTTGAAGGTGGAAGAGGCTCTGTGATGTATGTCGATGATTTCGAGTTGGTGTATGAATAGGGGCAACTGCCAGGATGAAGGCTGAAAGGAATTGAATCTTTTTAATGCGCTTTTTTAAATAGGCAGGGGTGTGGCAGGTCCGCATCCCTGCCATCTGTTATCCTCGCTTCACTCGGATCTCAATCAAGATTAGAAAGCAAGTAATGCGACTTTGGGCTTGTGGTGAAATTCGTTATCTTTGCATTCGGGAAGGAGCCGGAATGCTTTGTCCTTACTTCGTGCGGACCACACTCAAGATCCGAAGCAATGCAGCTATCAAAATATACTTTCAAATCTTGAGTGTGGTGTGAACGAAGTGAGCACATCCAATGTCTTTCTCAAAATTTATAATTTCCAATCAATTCGAATTCCAATGCAAAATATTCATAATCCTTTCTATAAGGAGCCTGTACACTCAAATTATTGTAGGCGATGTAGAACCCATGACTATAAGCGACCTTCGAGATATATGATTACGATATTAAAATCTGATACTGTATCAACATTATCAAAAGTGTTGGGAAGCCCGTTTGCATTGGCAGGTAATAATGATTTTCCTCGTGTTGAGGTGCTCACATCCGGAGAATTTATTGAAGAAGCTATAAATGGATGGTTGGAAAAGTATACTCAAATTAGGATACCCCATAAAGTCATTATGCCGGATCATATTCATATTTGTGTTGATGTTCACAAATTTTTGGAGGTGGGTTTGAGCAGGGCTGTTAGTAATTTGATGGGGAGAGTCAGCAGGCTCAGACATGACGCTATCCCGGAGCATTTGAGACCGGCAGAAATGCAGCCTTTTTTTCAAAAAGGATTTAACGATAGAATTGCTTATGACTATATCCAGTGGGAACGGCAACAGAAGTATATCGATGGCAATCCGAGGCGATACCTTGTCAAACGGATGTTTCCGGAATACTATCGGAATGTATGGATTGTCTCGGCTGGTGATTGGCAGTTTTATGCCTTGGGGAATGTTTTCTTGTTGAAGAATCCCGACATACAGGCGGTTCGGTTTAGTCGCAAGTTTAGAGAGGATGAATTTGAAAGGTATGTAGTTAACTGGAAGAAGTGTGTGGAAAATACAGGAGTGCTTGTGTCGCCTTTCATTCATAAGAAAGAGAAAGATATACGTGATTATGCGATAGAGTATGGGGCCTCTATAATCAGGATATGTGAGAATGGATTTGAAGGTAGGTTCTCACCCCAAGGCTTGGAATTTGATCTTATGATGCAAGCGAGATTGCTTCTTGTTTATCCGATGGCTTATGAGAATGAATCCAAGGCTATTTCTTATGGCAAAGCTCAGGAGATGAATCGGATTGCGGCGAGGATTGCCGGAACAGATTGGTATGGAAATAATGTGAGGATAAGAAAATGCTGAGGGTGATGTAGTTTGGCATAACTTCGGTTTGACTTTACTTCGTGCGGACCACACTCAAGATCCGGACAGGAATATTTTTTAAAAGACTATATTTTCAGAATTTTATATTAATTTTGTAGTTGAGATAAATTTATTAATACCTTCATCTACCGTTTATGTCAATAGCGAAACCTCATATATCCCTTCTCATTTTTATTGTTTTGTTATTTTCAGGTTGCATCAAGAATGATCTCCCTTATCCTAAGATACGGCAAGTCATCACATCGATCAGTGCTGACGGGGAGTCGCGTGAGGCTTTGATTGATTCTACAAATTTCTCGGTCACTCTCTATCTTGAAGAAACCACAAACATAGCGGCTCTGCGTTTCAATCAATTCACTGTCAGCGATGGTGGAGAGGCAGACCCCGATTTGTTGGAAGGTACGTATGACCTTTCCAAACCTTTGGTAGTAAATGTCTCGCGCTATCAGACTTATCAGTGGCTCATAAGGGCGGAACAGGAGATCAAACGATATTTCAATATCGAAGGGCAGATAGGAGAGACCACTATAGATGCCATAGGAAGACGTATCATCGTGAGTGTCCCCGAGAATGTTGATATATCGCGACTTAACATCACTACTATTAAACTCGGTCCCGCCGGAATTACTACCCTTACTCCTGCCATTACAGTCGGGGAATATGATTTCAGCCGTCCTGTCCGTGTAGATGTGACGGCGCATGGTGTGACGGATGAATGGACCATTTATGTAGAAAAGACTGAATTGCTGGTGGCAACAGATAATGTCGACGCCTGGAGTCAGGTTGTATGGGCATACGGTAGCTGTCCTTCCGACATGAGAGGCGGCTTCCAGTATCGTAAGGCAGACGAATCTACATGGCAGGATGTTCCTTCTAATCTTGTGACTCAGACCGAAGGTGCGTTTTCTTGCTATATTCCACATCTTACCCCTCTTACAGAATATGTTGTGCGTGCCAAGGCTGGGAACGACCTTGGAAATGAGGTTCACGTCACAACTCAAGGTACATCTCTAATTCCGGACGGGGATTTCGACCAGTGGTGGTTGAAAAACGATAAGATTTGGTGCCCTTGGAATGAAAACGGTGAGCAATATTGGGATACAGGAAATACGGGAGCGGCTACTTTGGGGCAAAGTAATGTTGTGCCTACCGACCATACTCCCACAGGGAGCGGACAGGCAGCGGAACTGAACACAAAGTTTGTAGGTATCGGAATAATCGGAAAACTTGCGGCAGGATCTATCTATACTGGCTCTTTCAAGAAGGTGGACGGCACTAACGGTATTTTGGATTTCGGTCGCCCCTGGACTTTGTGCCCTACGAAATTGAAAGGTTACTATCAATATAAGACCGCCGATATAAGTCATGCAAGTTCGGAATACAAGGATCTTATCGGACGCCCTGACTCTTGTCACATTTATGTCGCGTTGACAGATTGGACCGCTCCTTATGAAATCAGGACAAATCCCAACAACCGCCAGCTGTTTGATAAGAATTCTCCATCTGTGATAGCATATGGAGAGTTGATATATAGTGGCACTATGGATGATTATCAGGAATTTGAAATAATACTTAAATATCGTTCCACTTCACGGGTACCCAGTTATATGCAGATTACGTGCGCAGCATCCAAATATGGCGATTTCTTCACCGGAGGGGTAGGGGCTGTGCTTTATGTCGATCAATTCTCCTTCGATTACGATTATTGATTTAAATATCGGAGATTTTTTTTAATTCATAACTCATTCTGCACTGGATTTTATAATGAGGAACTATGTGAGGATATCTAAATTTGTATGAGATATAAAAAGGGGTGGCATCACTGGATGCTACCCCTTTTTTAATTGTCGAGCCAATTAATGGAGATTAGAGTTTTTATTAAATTAACATTCCTATTGTTAATTTGGTTCATTTATTGGGTCGCTGATGATTTTATATCGGTGGAAATTTATGGTTTTTCAGCATGAATTCTTGACAGAAGACATAAGTGATAACGGAAGAAAGGGGGT